>NZ_LZMG01000165.1:0-14372 GCF_001673615.1 Mycobacterium sp. 1245499.0 | reverse complement strand
ACCGCGCCGTGGGTGGCGACGGCATCGATCGTCTCGATGGTCAGCGCACTGCCCGCCTCGGACAGCCGCGCGACCGCGGCCTCGAAGGCGGCGCGCTGGTCATCGTCGCGCAGCTCGTAGTCGAACACGATCAAGCGATCGGGCGCGGTGCCCGCCAAGGCCGCCTCGACGGCGGTCGCGAGGTTGTCGAGGCCCACGGCCAGAACGCGCGGCCGGGTCTCGGCGAGGATCGGCGCGTGCTGGGCGGCGGGTGCGCTGGTCTGCAAGGGCACCACCACGGCGCCGAGGTGGATGCAGGCGCATTCGATGGCCGTGTAGTCGATGCTGGCGAACCCCAGCACGCAGACGAAGTCCCCGGCGCGAACCGGGAACCGTCGGTGGTGATGCCAATCGGCGGCCGTGGCCTGCACCCGCGCCCACAGATCGGCATAGGTGATCGTCTCGAAGCGCGGCAGGAAGTTCAGCGCCGAACGGCCCGTTTGCGGATCGGTGACGACCTCGCGGGCGCGCTGCGCGAGCGCCGGCCGCCCGGCGTAGCCCTGCAGGACGGTGGCCATCACCTCGGCGATCCGCAGCCCCGGAGCGCGTGCGGCCGCGGCGATTTCGTCGTCGGGCTTGGTATTGCGGAACTGTTCGTCGTCGGCGTACAACCGCTCACGCCTGCGCGCCAGGCGTTCCCACTGGTCCTGCTGCGCACCCGGATCTTTGACGTCACTGCGACCGACGAACGCCATCTATCACCACTTTCTGAGGTCAATCCGGATAGCTGACACCGGTGAGCCGTTCGGAGAGCCCCCACAGCTCGCGCAGGTCGGCCTCGCTGCGCGCCAGCCGGGGGACATTCGCGAAAGTGACACCGCCCCGGACCGTTTCGTAGAAGCCACGCGGCCCGTAGTATGTGGCGCCCTGCGCATCCGGGGACACCGCGGCGTACAGCGTCGGCTTGATGCCCTCGTCGATGTCGAGCCACATGAACGGCAGCAGCCGCCACGTCAGCTGCGTCAACCGGGCCTGCAAGGTCGGTGTGGTGCGACCGTACGACGCGCCGCTGAGCAGGTTCGTCTTGGTCAGACCCGGGTGCGCGGCGTTGGACATCAATCCCCACCCCCCGCATCGACTGCGCCGATCCAATTCGACGGCGAACATCAATTGCGCCAGCTTGGCGACCCCGTACGAACGCATGGGTTTATAGCCGCGTTGCGCGTTGACGTCGCCGAAGTCGAGATTGCCCTGGGTCGCGGCGAGGCTGCTGATCGTCACCACCCGCGCGGACTCCGCCGCCCGCAGCAAGCCAAGCAACCGTCCGGTCAGCGCGAAATGCCCCAAATGATTTGTGCCGAACTGCAATTCGAATCCGTCACGGGTCTGCTGCCGGCGCGGCGGCGTCATGACGCCGGCATTGTTGATCAGGATGTCGATCGGGCGGCCTTCCGCGGTCAGCTCTTCGGCCAGCCCGGCCACGCTCGGTAGCGACGACAGGTCGAGTTGCCTGATGGTGAGCTTGGCCTGCGGCACCTCCCGGCGGATGTCGGCGACCGCCCGCTCGCCCTTGGCCCCGTCGCGGACGGCCAGCACCACCTCGGCACCCGCGGCGGACAGCCGCTTCGCCAGGCCGAACCCCAGACCGCTGTTGGCCCCCGTCACGACGGCGAATCTGCCCCGCAGGTCGGGAACGTCCAGCGCGAGATCGGGTTTCACCATGTCACGGGCAACTCGTAGAGACCGTAGGCCAGCGCGTCGTGTTTGAACGGGAGCTCATCCAGTGGCACGGCGAGCCGCAGGGTCGGGACGCGGCGCAGCAGGGTGGGCAGGACGATCTGCAACTCCATGCGCGCCAGCTGCTGACCCACGCACTGGTGGCGTCCGTAGCCGAACCCGACGTGCGGCCCGTCCTCGCGCAGCAGGTCCAGCCGGTCGGGATTGGGGAACTGGCGCTCATCCCAGTTCGCGGGGGCGACGTCGAGGATGATGCCGTCACCGGCGCGGATGGTTTCGCCGCCGATCTCGATGTCCTCGACGGCGATTCGGCGCTGCCCGGTCTGGATGATGCTCAGGTAGCGCATCAGCTCTTCGACCGCGGTGGCGATGACCTTGGGATCGTCGGTGTCGTGCAACAGCGCTCGTTGATCCGGGTGTTCGAGCAACGCCGCGATGCTGAGGCTGATCATGTTCGCCGTGGTCTCGTGGCCCGCGATCAGCACGCCGGTGGCCAACTGCGCGGCCTCGCGCACGCTGATCTCGTCGGCGTTGACCCGCTCGGCCAGGTCGGATACCAGATCCTCTGACGGGTCTTGCATTTTCGCCCGCACCAAATTGGCCAGATACTTGGCCAACGAGGCAGCACCCTGGGCGGTGTCCTCCTCGGTCGCGTAGCGGCCCATGCCCCGCTGGGCCTGAGCCTGGAAGAATTCCGCGTCCTCATAGGGCACGCCCAGCAGTTCGCTGATGACCAGCGAGGGGACCGGCAGCGACAGGGTGCTGACGATGTCACCGGGCTTCGGGCCGGCGAGCAGGGCATCGATGTGGTCGTCGGTGATCTTCTGGACCGCCGGCCGCAGCGCCTCAACCCGCTTGAACGTGAACGGTTTAGACAGCATCCGGCGGAACCGGGTGTGTTCTTCGGCGTCGGAGGTGAACACCGAGCGGGGGCGCTTGTGCACCGTGGCCAGCATGCCTTCGTTCCAGTGCGGATAGCCGGGCAACCGGTCGTCGACGCTGGTGCGCGAATCGGTGAACAGCGCGCGTATCGCGTCGTAGCCGTGGATGAGCCAGGGGGTGCTGCCATCCCAGATCCGCACCCTGCTCAGCTGCTTGTCGGCGTTGAGCGCCAACACCTTCGGGGGTGGGGCGAACGGGCAGCCGGGGGCCCGCGTCATCGGGAACTCCGGGAGATCGGTGGCGGTGGATCCTGCGGTCATCGTGCTCCTCTGTTGTCGGCCTGCGCGGTGGTGTGTCCCGGCTGGCCGCCGGCCGCACCCACATGGACGGGCGCGCGCCAGAGGCCGACGATCGCGTCGATCAGCCCTTCGCCGGCCACCGGCCACGCCGACCGCGACCGCGGTCCGTGTTCGGCCAGTGCGCCCTCGTGTTCGGCGCAGGTGTGCATGAGTAGGTTGCGCACCATCACCATCCGTTCGGCACGCACTCGCTTGGGTAGCTCCGGCAGGCAGCGGTTGATGCCGTCGAGCGTGCGGACCAGCAGCGGTGACGCCAGGGCGTCCTTGGTGACCACATGCCGGTATGTCGGGTCGGCCATCGCCTGCGCGGCGAACCGGGCGTACCAGGTCGGGGTGCCCAGCGCGGACAGATGATCGGTCAACGGGCGAACCAGCGCGCCGACCCAGTCCCGCAGCTCGCTCGATTCGCCGATGGCGCCCAGCATCTGGGCGCGCAGTTCCTCGATCGGCTCGCGGTGCTTGCTCTCGATCGCGCGGAGCAGGTCGACCCTGGTGCCGAAGTGGTAGCACGCCGCGGCGTTGTTGCCCTGCCCGGCCGCCTCGCTGATCTGCCGATTGGACACGGCGTACATCCCGCGTTCGGCGAACAGCACTTCGGCGGCCGACAAGATCGCCTCGCGAGTGCTTGTCGACCTATCGGAGCGGGCGACCCGCTCGGCGGTCATCGCCTCAGTGAACACGCCGCGCCGGATTAAATCAAGCAATTTATTTATCCGGCGGCGATCGGTCGCGGGCCGTCGCCGAAACCCCGGTTCGTCAGCGGTATTTCATCGACGCGTCGCCCCAGTCCGGCACCCGCGGCATACAGTCGTCGCATGAATCCGCTGCAGCGGTGGGCCCGCAACCCGACGGTCTACCGCGTGCTGATCCTGAACGGTCACCGGCTCGTGGAGTGGCTCGAAGCCGCGCTGCGTTTCCTGACCAACGGACGCCTCGGCGTTTTGGATGTGGCCGGCCTGCCCAACGTGCGGATCACCGTCTCTGGTCGCAAAACCGGCCTCGCCCGCAGCGCCACCGTGCAATACGTCCCCCTCGATGGGGCCCTGTTGCTGATCGGAGCAAACTGGGGGCGCGCATGCCACCCATCCTGGTCCGCGAATCTCAAAGCGGCGCAACGTGTCACCATGCGCCGGCGTGGGCACCGTTGCGTGGCGGCGGTGCGCCTGCTCGATGGCGCGGAACGCGATGAAGCGTGGGACAAGGCGCTGGCGTCCTGGCCGAATTATCGCCTCGCCCAGGAACGCGCCGGCCGGCGCCGATTCCGGTTGTTTCTACTCACGCCCGCCGGATGAATCGCGATCGGCCGTCCTGCTTTTGGCCGACAGGGGGCCCTCAGCCCGCGTGGTTCTTGGTCAGGCGCGCGATCTCGGTGCCCCAGACGGATTGAGCACCAGCGTCGCCCACCCGGTAGATCTGGACCATCGACGAGATCCCCACCGCCAGCGCGACTATCGCGACGAGTGTCCGGGTGGCGGCGCGGCCCTTGTCGGATCGGCGTTCAATCACCCGCACGACGACGAGCACGACCGCGGTCGCCAGCAACGCGCCGGCGAAATAGGCCATCAGGCTGCCCCGCTCGGCGTGCTCGCGCAAGATCGGGCTGGGGTTCGCCCTCAGGTCGTAGAGCCATCCGCCGGCGTTGATGGTGATGGGCGTCAACACCATGGTGACCACGGCAAGGATCAACGTCAGCCACAGCAGCTGTCCGCGCCGGGCCGCCGGCCATAACCCGCACACGATCACCAGCAGGGCGGTCAGCGGCACCAGCACCAGGACGAAGTGCAGCCATAGGGCGTGAGCCGGCATGCCGTTGATGACGTTCATGGCGTCCCTCGCGGTTTGAAGCGGCGCCTAGCCGCCGAGCCCCTTCTTGATGGCCGCGTCCTGCTTCTGGCCGACGTCGTTGACGAAGTCCGGGGGTGCCAGCGTGTCGGTCGGCCCGTCGAACTCCAGCGTCGCGAGCGCCTTGCCCTCGGTGAAGAGCAGGATCACCACGCCCTTGCTGCGGTCGGGGGTGTTGCCCATCAGCATCGTTCCACCGCTGCCGATGTTGGACGGCTGCGTGGTGGGATCTTTGATCGCCCCGCCCTGTTGACCCTTGGCGGTGTTCAGCGCGTTGGTGGCGGCGTCGGGGTCGTCGAACACGTTGATGGTGACCTTGATGGCGTGGCTGCCGTCGTCGTCTTTGAAGGTGGTCGCCACGCCCGGCTGGCCGTTGGGATTGTCGGTCGGGGGAGCGGCGGTGAAGGGGACCGGGGCGTTGATGTCACTGGCCTGGATCAGCAGCTTGGTGTACTCGTTGGGCTGCGCCGGTGACGCCGGCGCCGAGCTGCTGGGTGCGGAGGTTGCCGAGGTGGCCGATCCCGACTTCGACGGCGACGGCTGCGGTTTGTTGTTGCCGCAGCCGGCGACCGACACCGCAAGTGCCGTCGTCGCTGCGACACCCGCGAGCACCGTTCGTGACATCCTCATCGCATCGAGCTCCTTCCAGGTTTTCCTGGCGACACCGTCGGGTGATCCTTCGAATCGCACAGTACATTGCTGCGCGGCGGCGGATGCCGCGCAGCGTCCTGGGGAGCCGAGCGCTACTCGAGCTGATCGCGCAGGCAGCTCAGCGTGTTGGCCAGGATGCGGGACACCTGCATCTGGGACACGCCGATGCGCTCGGCGATCTGGCTCTGCGTCATGGATTCGAAGAACCGCATGCGCAACACCTCGCGTTCGCGCTCGGGGAGGGTGGCAACCAACACCCGCAGCGCTTCCCGGTTGGTGATGTGCTCGATCTGCGGATCGATGTCGCCGACCGAGTCGGCCACCGAGCGAGGAGTTCCCGAACTGTCGGCGCCGAGCGGCGCGTCGAGGGAGTCGAGCCGGTAGGCGTCGCCGGCGACGAGGCATTCCACGATCTCCTCGCGCGGAACCTCGAGCACCTGCGAAAGCTCACCCGCGGTGGGCGCACGGCCGAGTTGTTGCGACAAATCGGCGGTCGTCCTGCTGATCTGCACGTGCAACTCGCGCAGCCGCCGCGGGACGCGCATTCCCCAGCTGTAGTCGCGGAAGTAACGCCTGACCTCGCCCATCATCGTGGGGACCGCGAAGCCGATGAAGCTCGGACCCTTCGCGGGGTCGAACCGGTTGACGGCGTTCATCAGGCCCAGCCGAGCAACCTGAATGAGATCGTCGAGGCCCTCGCCCCGGCGGGCGAAGTGGCTGGCCACGTGGTCGGCCAGCGGCAGGCACCGGGACACGATGCGTTCGCGCTGATGGGCGTATTCGTACGATTCGGCCGGCAACTCCTGCAGTACCAGGAACATTTCGACGACATCGTCGTAGGAATCATCGGATTTGGTGGTCCGCGTGGTCGGGGCCGGACGGGTTGCAGAAATTACGTTGGTCATCGGCTGGCGCACCCCATGTTCACTCGAAGAATCGGGTAAACGGTTGCGCGAAAACAAGTTTGCATCGCTGACTCCTAGAGTCGTCCGCGGTGAAGGTTTGCAGCTATGCGCACTTCTCGCCCCCACAGCATCTCGATCCGCAGGACGGTCGGTGGGCCAACGCGCGACACGAAGCGAAAGGTGACTGGGGCTGATTCGCCGGAGCCATACCAAGCTCAGTAGCCATGCGGCTGACTGGACCGCTTTTAGCTAAACGGCGACACGTCCACAACGGACTTCATTGGAGACTATACGCCCCCTTGCACCATCCGGCGATCGCTCGGGTCGACGGATTCAGATAATTTCTGAACAGTTTCCACGGTGTAGCAGCGGGGGGTCGGCAACCCGCGGTTGCAGGGCTTCGACGCCCTCCCGAGCGCTGGCGCACGTCCCCCAGCTGCGGTGTTATCGAGGTGCTGCGGCCCGCGGGGAAGCGCCCGGCAAACTGATTCGGGCCGATTCGGGGCCACTTCTACCTGAGGTGATTGCTTTACCTGCCACCCCGGTGGACGGTACGCGGCTTTGCCCGGCGGGGCAGCGGGGCCGCACCCGGCGCCGCCGGGGGTGCGTTTGTGCAGCGCGATGGCGGCGACGAGGTGCCAAACCTGCCCGTGTTGGCGGGTTGCCGGCGGCGTGCAGCACCGCGTGCGAGGTAAACGTGGGTTTGCGTTCTCATTTCTGAGTCGGCTGGGTACTGTTCGCCTAATGTTCGTGACCACCGTCGAGCGCGTGCCCATCAACCGGCCGCGAGAGCAATTCGCGGGCAACGCTTTACGGTGCGCACCGGTTGGCGCACACCGGAGCTTGCGATGAGCCGAATCGGTCCCGAGGGCCCGCTGTCGGGGCACGGTGTGGTGGTTTCGGGCGGTAGTCGAGGTATCGGCCGCGCGGTCGCCGAGCTGCTGGGCAGCCTCGGTGCCGGCGTCGTCGTCAACGGGCGCGACGAACAGGCCGTGCACGAAACGGTCGCGGCGATCACGGCGGCCGGCGGGCGGGCCCACGCGGTGGTGGGAGCCGCGGACGACGAGCGCGTCGCCCGTCGGCTCGTCGACGCATGCGTGAGCACGTTCGGGCGGTTGGACACGCTGATCAATTGCGCCGGGATCGCCGAACCGCCCGGTTCGTCGATCCTGACCGTCTCCCCGGTCGAGTTCGACCGTCTGATCAGCGGTCACCTCGGCACGGTGTTCCACACCTGCCGGGTGGCCGCTCCGGTGCTCGCCGCCCAGGGGCACGGCGCCATCGTCAACACCAGCTCGGTGGCGTTCCTGGGTGACTACGGCGGCACCGGATATCCGGCGGGCAAGGGCGCCGTCAACGGCCTGACGATGGCGATCGCCGCCGAACTGAAGCCCTACCGCGTGCGGGCCAACGTGGTGTGCCCCGGGGCCAGGACCCGGCTGTCTACCGGCGCCGACTACGAGAAGCACATCGAAGACCTGCACCGCCGGGGGCTGCTCGACGAGATGACCATGCGGGCCTCGCTCGACAGCGCTCCGCCCGAATTCGTCGCACCGGTCTACGCGTATCTGGCCGGTGACCTCTCGCGCGACGTGACGGGTCAAATCCTTGTTGCCGCAGGCGGTTTCGTGGGCAGTTTCGATCGCCAAACGCCGCGGCTGCTGGGCTACCGCGACCACCACCAAGCCGGGCCGTGGTCGGTGCAGGACGTGCACGAGATGGTCGGCGGCACGCGCGCCGAAGAACCGGCCGGAAAGTCGGCGACCTAGCCACGCCTGAGGCGTCCGCGCGCCCGGCTTACGAGAGGCGCTTGGCGGCGAAATCGGCCGCCTGGTCGACCATGCCTGCCTCGACGTACTGCCGGTGCGCGGCGGGGTTGCCCGCGTCGGAACACACCGGATCGCCGGGCACGCACAACTCGAGGGTCTTCGCCGCGTACAGCGGCCCGATGGTCACCGGCGGCTCGTTGATGATGCTCATGAACTGGCTCGACGGCTTGCCGAACAGCGCCACCGCGGCCACGTGGTTGGCCACCTCGGCCGGCATCGGCTGCAGCGCCTGCACCAGGTGCACGCCGTCGGGTACGGCGCTTTCGGTGACGAAGCCCATCACCGCCGCGCCCTGCGAGTAGCCGCCCAGCACCATCTTGGTGCGCGGGCAATTCGCGGCCATCTGCTCGACGTGGTTGCCGGCGTCGCTGATGCCGTCGGCGGCGGTGGGAAAGTCGGTGGTGGCCGGATAGTTGACCGGATAAACCCCCACCGACTTCCCGCCGACGTGCGAACGCAGGGTGTCGACGAAGCTCTGGCCGATGCGGCCGATACCTGGGGGCTCAGTGGTGCCCCTGGCGAACACCACCTCGACGTCGGGGCATGGTTCTGCGGACGCCGGCTCGACCGGGCCGATCAGCAGAGCCGAAAACGGCGACAGCACAGCACAAGTCAACACGGCGAAAGGATGCGCCTTCACATCGCGATCCTGCCACAGGACGCCGCCGCGCGCGCGTCGTGCGGATCGTCCCCGCCCCGGATGTGACGAAGACCTCCACGTCGACTGGTCACGTCGACGAGCTGCGCTACCTGTGGGCGCGACCCTGCCGCTTCGCGCGGAACGCGGACTGGGCGGCGTGCAGCGCGCCGCGGAATGTGTACGCGGCAGCCACCACGCACAGCAGGATCAACACGACGAACATCGGCAGCCAGTTGTCCCTGCTGTGACTGACGTTCCACCAGATGATCGTGAAGAGCACGGCACAGAGCAGCAGGACCCCGTCCCGCCAGTTGCCGTGGTAGGACAGCGCGGCCCGGCGCAGCACGCGGCTGCGGTCCGCCGCATCGATCAGGTCGTCGACGCGACCCTCGATGCTGCGCCGCAATTCGGCGCGCCTGTCGACGTCTTCGGGCGGGAGTCGGTCGAGCAGGTCCATGTCCTGCTTGATCGCTTCGCGGTAATCAGGACCCCGGAATTGCCCGGCCGCCACCGCGAGCAGCGCGCCACCAAAGATGGGCGCGCTGTTCAGCGCGACCTGTGCCAAACCCACCACGTCGAGGCCTCCTTCGATCGTTGGACAGCGTCGGCCCATTGAGGATTAGCGCATCGCCCGCGCGCAGACTTCAAGACATAACGGCGAATGTGTATGGTCAAAATCGCCGCTCCCACCGCCCGGGATCAGGACGCTTTCGAGGACCGGCGGCGCGTTGGGGCCGGCTCGGGCGCGCCGAGGGCATCCATGGCGCGGACCAGCTGCGGGTAGGCGATCGCCGGCCCGATCCAGCGGCTGAGGTAGCGGCGCAGATCGTCGCCGGTGCGCGGTGGCCGTCCCGGGTCCGCCAGGAAGGAATGCAGAACCCGCAGCGAGAATTCGTTCAGCTCGTCCAGGCCCGCTTCGTCGAAACCGTAACGCTCCCAGTCGATGTCGTAGCGGTGCAACATCGAACGGCCGAACGCCAACGCGGTATCGGAGACGATCGACACCTTCTGGCCGCCGCGGTGGCGCTGGTTGAGCACGAATTCGACCTGGTTGTCCGAGGCGAGCTCTTCGACCGCGAAAGCCATGCCTTCGGTGATGGCCACCACCGGATCGGTGACACCTTCGAGATGGGCTGCCATGCGATCGAGGAAGCCGTCGGCCGACCGCATCGCCGACGCTACCAGCAAGGCCTGCGTGCCGGGAAAGTACCGATAGACGGTCTGGCGGGTGACCCCCAGCGCGCGTGCCACGTCGGCGATCCGCATCGCCGAGCCGCGTTCGTCGATGATCTTGTCTGCTGCGTCCAGGATGCGCTCGATCGCCTCCGCGTCCGACGCGGGGGTGTTTCCCGCCCAACCGTGACTGCGCATGATTAACGGACGGCAAACCCGTAGCCGATGAACCCCACCGCTGGATCATATCGTCTGCCGGGGCGTCATCGGTGCTGGCTAACCGCGCGGTCGGGCGCCGATTACGCGGCAAGACAAAACGGGCATTATGTATGATCACTGCGGATCTCCGAGGCAGCGGCCCGACGGTCTCCCCACGCGCCCGGCGCAACAGAAAGGCCGACCGATGCAGTACGACACCGTGATCGCCAACGGACGCTGGTTCGACGGGACGGGCGGGCCGTCGGCCTACCGGGACATCGGCGTGCGGGACGGGCGGGTCGTCACCATCGCCAAGGGCCCGCTGGACACCACCGGCGCCCGGGTCATCGACGCCACCGGTCAGTGGGTGATCCCCGGCATCATCGACATTCACACCCACTACGACATCGAAACCCTCTGTGAGCCGGCGCTTTCCGAATCGCTGCGACACGGCGTGACGACCGTGATGTTGGGGTCCTGCTCGCTGTCCACGGTGTACCTGGACAATGTCGACGCGGGCGACATCTTCGGCCGCGTGGAGGCGATTCCGCGGCGCTATGTCATCGAGCAGCTCAACGCGACCCGGTCGTGGAACAGCCCCAAGGAATATGTGGCCGCGCTCGAGCGGCTGAACCTGGGCCCCAACATCGCGGCGTTCATCGGGCACTCCGACATGCGCGCCGCCACGATGGGCCTGGACCGGGCGACCCGCAAGGACGTCCGCCCGTCGGCGGCCGAACTCGCGCGGATGGAGGCGATGCTGGAAGAGGCGCTCGACGAAGGCTTCGTCGGGTTGTCCTCGCAGCAACTGCTGTTCGACAAACTCGACGGCGAGGTCTGCCGGTCGCGCACCCTGCCGTCGACCTACGCCAAGCCCCGCGAGCTGCGGCGCCTGAACGCCATCCTGCGGCGGCGCAACAAGATCCTGCAGTCGGGCCCCGATATCAAGAACCCGCTGTCGATCGTTTCCCAATTGGCCACCTCCCTCGGGGTGGGGCGCCGCCGGTTGAAGACCAGCCTGCTCTCGGCCGCCGACGTCAAGTCCCTGCCGCCCGTCATCTACCTGATGGACTGGCTGGCGCGGATGGTCAACGCGCTCGGCGCCGATTTCCGCTGGCAGCATCTGCCGGTCCCGTTCGAGGTCTACGCCGACGGGATTTCGCTGGTGATCTTCGAGGAGTTCGGCTCCGGCGCCGCGGCCCTGCACCTACAGGACGAGATCGCCCGCAACGAGCTGATGCGCGACGAGGACTACCGGCGGCAGTTCCGCAAGGACTACGACCAGAAGTACGGCCCCCGGGTGTGGCACCGCGACTTCTTCGATGCCGACATCGTGGCCTGCCCCGACGAATCGGTCGTCGGTAAATCGTTCGGGCAGGTGGGCCTGGACCGCGGCGGCCTGCACCCGGTCGACGCGTTCCTCGACCTGGTGCTCGAGCACGGCGAAAAGCTGCGCTGGCGCACCACGATCTCCAACCACCGGCCCGAACTGCTCAAGAAGCTGGCGCAAAGCCCGGGCGTGCAGATGGGGTTCTCGGACGCCGGCGCGCACCTGCGCAACATGGCCTTCTACAACTCCGGGCTGCGCCTGCTGCGCCACGTGCGCGACGCCGAGAAGCGGGGCACGCCGTTCATGTCGATCGAGCACGCCGTGCACCGGCTCACCGGCGAGCTCGGCGCCTGGTACGAGCTCGACGCCGGCACCCTGCGGGAAGGCGACCGCGCCGATATCGTCGTGATCGACCCCGAGAGGCTCGACGACTCCCTCGACGCCTATGCCGAACATCCCGTCGAGTCCTACGGCGGGCTGTCGCGGATGGTGAACCGCAACGACGCCACCGTCACGGCGGTTTTGGTGTCCGGCAACCTCGCGTTCGGCGCCGGCAAGGCGTCGCCGGAGCTGGGCGAGAAACGATTCGGTGAGTTTCTCCGGGCGGGCGCGTCGGCGCGAAAGCCTGCCTACGCCGGCTAGCCGCGCCGATTGCGCGGGGGTTTGTGCTGGGGCGCCGCAGTTTTCAGGCCACCGACGCACCCAGGATGAGGTTGACCGCCTCGTCGAGCTGCCCGGAGATCTCGGCGAAGCTGACGAACCGGGCGGTCATCAGCGCACCCGAAAAGGTCATCTGCAGCGTGGATCTCACGGCGCGGGGCCACCCCGGACCGAGCGCGGCCGCGATCCGCTTGGCCACTTCCTCGCCGATCTGTTCGCGAAGGGGGGTGACCGCCGGATCATCGGCCATCAGGGCCGCGCCGCAGGCGGCGGTCAGTTCCGGCTCGTCGGCGACGACGACCGCCATGTCCCGCAGGGTTGCGCTCACCCGGGTTTTGGTCGTCTCGTTGACGTCGGTGTGCAGCGGCAGGTCCCGCAGGAAGCGCAGATACACCGCCGCCACCAGCGCACTTTTCGACGGGAAGTAGGTGTAGGCGCTGGCCGGCGACACCCCGGCGCGCGTCGCCACGGCGCGCATCGTCAGATTCGCGTACGAGGATTCCCGCAGCTCCGCCAGCCCGGCGTCGAGCACCTTGCGGATGGTCTGCCCGGGCCGGCGGTCGGATCGGCGGGCCGCGCCGACCGTTTTCCCGGCGACCGCCGGGGACGACGCATCTCTAGACACCCGTCCAGTGTAGAAACGGGTCCTGCCACCAACAACTTCCATCGCGGGCGGTCGGCGCGAGCGCGGGATCCCGATAACGGACAAGTGTCCAGAAGAAGCCGGGTTCTAGAGTGGCGGCTATGGGCGAAGCGGACCGGCGTCGCTGGGACGATCGGTACGCGGCCAAGGGGCCGCCACCGTTGAGTTCGGTTGCGCCTCCGGGCGTTTTCGCGGGCCACGCGGATGTGTTTCCCGTCGCGGGGCGGGCCCTCGACCTGGCCTGCGGGCAGGGGACCGGCTCGGTCTGGCTGGCGGCACGCGGCCTGCAGGTGCTGGGGCTCGACGTCTCGCCGGTGGCCATCGCCCACGCGCGGGCACTGGCCCAGCGGGCCGGCGTGGGTGACCGCTGCCGCTTCGACGTCGTCGATTTCGACGCCGGCCTGCCGGCGGGGGCGCCGGTCGATGTGATCCTGTGCTGCAAGTTCCGCGACCCCCGCCTCGACCGGGCGATCGTCGATCGGCTCGCGCCGGGCGGCCTGCTGGCGATCGCCGCATTGAGTGAGGTCGGGGCGAGCCCGGGTCCCTTTCGCGCCGTGGCCGGCGAACTGCCCGCCGCGTTCGCCGGCCTGGAGTTGATCGGCGCCGGCGAAGGCGACGGTCAGGCGTGGCTGCTGGCCCGGCGCTGACCGCCGCGACCGCGGGCTAGCCGGTAGCGCCCTGCGCGCGGCTGGCGCGGCGGCGATCCGGCCGTCGTCGAGGCGCAGCGGTGCGGTGCGACATCGCCGATTCCGTGGGGGTGGGATTGGTCCTCGGCGACCTGCTGGTCCGGCGGCGCCGCTGCCCGCCGGAGTTGGCCCGATGCTGCACCGGCGCGTGCGAGGGCGCCCGGGCCGGCGCGGGGGCCTGGTAGGGCGCGACCTCGCCCACCAGCGCCTGCACCGCCTCGGACGCGGCGGTTACCTGCACCGGGGCGACCTGGATGCCGGCCTTGCGCATCAGCAACTGGGTGTCACGGCGCTGCTCGGGCAACACCACGGTGACCACGTCTCCGGCGCTGCCCGCCCGCGCCGTTCGCCCGGACCGGTGCAGATAGGACTTGTGCTCGGCGGGCGGGTCGATGTGCACGACGAGCTCGACCTCGTCGACGTGCACGCCGCGCGCGGCGATGTCGGTCGCCACCAGCACCCGGGCGCCGCCCGAGGCGAACATCGCCAGGTTGCGCTCGCGTGCCGGCTGAGACAGGTTGCCGTGCAGGTCGACTGACGGAACTCCCGATTCGGTGAGCTGCCTGGCGAGCTTGCGGGCCTGATGCTTGGTGCGCATGAACAGAATCCGCCGACCGGTGCCGGAGGCGAGCCGGTGCACCACCTCTTTCTTGGCCTCGGCGTTGGCGACGTGGAAGACGTGATGGGTCATTTCGGGCACCCTGGACAACGGCGTCGACAAGCTCGTACAGCGATTCCTGCGCAACGAGGTGCTGCACTCGGTCGACGAGCCCAACTCGCCGGTGCCCGAAATGACCCATCACGTCTTCCACGTCGCCAACGCCGAGGCCAAGAAAGAGGTGGTGCACCGGCTCGCCT
>NZ_LZMG01000164.1:0-3082 GCF_001673615.1 Mycobacterium sp. 1245499.0 | reverse complement strand
CATGGTGGCCGAGACGCGTTGGGCGGCAATGGTTATTCGGTGATCCTCGACGCGGCGCTGCTGTTCGGCGACGACCCGTACCGGTATCCGAAACACCTGCCCAAGGTCAACGCCACCGGCGGGCCGGGCGGAAAGCCGAGCTGTGGCTCGCTGCCCGACCCCAGCGCCAACTTCCCGGTGCGGGCGCTGGTCACCGATACCGGCTGGGGGGCGGCGCCGAACGAGATCCGCACCAACGTGGCCGCGGGTAATCCCTGGTGGGCCAACTGGTTCCCGACCACCAAGAACCCTCCGGAAGGGCCTCGCTACTTCTGGCGCGGGGGGCAGCCGCCGCCATGAGAAGGAAACTATCCAGCATCATCCTGCGGGTCGGCAGCTTCACGGCGATCTGCTTGCTGTTCACCTTTGCGCTGGTCGCGGTGTTCGGGCAGTTGCGGTTCGAGGACCGCACCGGCTACCGCGCCATCTTCACCAACATCTCCGGCCTCAAGTCGGGCAACTTCGTGCGGATCGCCGGGGTGGAAGTCGGCAAGGTCGGCGACCTGAGCCTGCACCGTGACGGCACCGTCACCGTCGACTTCGAGGTGGACAAGGGCGTTCGGCTCAGCGAGGGCACCAAGGCCGTCGTGCGTTACGAAAACCTGATCGGTGACCGCTATCTCGCGCTCGAGGAGGGTCCGGGGCCACCACGCCGGCTGCCGCCGGAGGCGACCATCCCGCTGGCCCGGACGTCGCCCGCGCTCGACATCGACGCGTTGATCGGCGGTTTCCGTCCGTTGTTCCGCGCCCTGGACCCCGATCAGGTCAACGCCCTGTCCGGTCAACTGCTGCGAATCTTTCAGGGGCAGGGCGGGACGCTGGCGTCGGTGCTGTCACAAACCTCGATACTGACCTCCACCCTGGCGGGGCGCAGCGAGCTGATCGGCCAGCTGATCACCAACCTGAACACGGTGCTGCACACCTTCGCCACCCGCGATCGCGAGTTTTCCGACGGCGTGGACAAGCTGGCCCAGCTGGTGGACGGGCTGGCCCAGCGCAGGAACGACATCTCCACCGGCCTCGCCTACATCAATGCGGCCGCGGGTTCGATCACCGATCTGCTCGCCCAGTCCCGCCAGCCGATCAAAGACGTTGTCCACGAGACGGATCGCGTGTCGGGGCAGGTGCTTTCCGACAAGGAATACGTCGACAAACTGCTCAAGGATCTCCCGGACATCTACCAGGTGCTCGCCCGGCAGGGCCTCAACGGTGACTACTTCGGTTTCTACTTCTGCGAGGTATTGCTCAAGCTGAACGGTAAGGGGGGCAACCCGATCTTCGTCAAGCTGTTGGGCCAGCCCAGCGGGCGGTGCACGCCGCAATGAGGCTGAAAATTCCCAAGGTCAAATCCGGCGACCAGCGAAACCCTTTCGTGCTGGGCGTGATGGGAACCGTCATCCTGGCATGCGTGACCATCGTCGCCTTCCAGTACAACAAGCTGCCGTTCATCAAGAACACCGACGACTATGCGGCCTACTTCTCCGAGGCCGGCGGCATCAAACCCGGTAACACTGTGCGCGTTTCGGGCATGGGCGTGGGCCGGGTCTCCGACCTTCGCCTGGAGGGCGCCAAGGTCCGGGTGGGTTTCACCGTGCACAAGGGCGTCGAATTGGGCGACCGCACCGAGGCGGCGATCAAGACCGAAACCATACTGGGCGCCAAGATGCTCGAGCTGACGCCGCGCGGCGCCGGGAAGTTGTCGGGCACCATTCCGTTGGAGCGCACCACCTCGCCGTATGAGCTGCCCGACGCCCTTGGCGATCTGACGACAACCATCAGCGGCCTGGACACCGCCCAATTGTCCACGGCGCTGAGCACATTGGCGAACACCCTCAAGGCGACACCGGCCAACCTCAGGCCCGCTTTGGAGGGCGTCGCGCGGTTCTCCGACACCCTCAACGGTCGCGACGCGCAGCTACGCAGCCTGCTGGGCAACGCCAACAAGGTGTCGACGGTGCTGGGCAAGCGCAGCCAGCAGATCGCCGGACTGGTGGCGAATTCCAACGCGCTGCTGGCGGCCCTGCTGGATGAACGAGATTCGCTGGACGCGTTGATGAACAACCTGACCGCGGTGTCGCATCAGATCTCGGGGCTGGTCAACGACAACAGGACCCAACTCAAACCCGCCCTGGACAAGCTCAACGGCGTACTGGAGATCCTGGACAACCGCAAGGAAGACATCCAGAAGACGCTGCCCAAGTTCAAACGCTATGCGATGTCCTTTGGCGAATGCCTGGGTTCGGGACCGTTTTTCAAGGCCTACGTCGCCAACCTGGTGCCCGGCCAGATCGGCGGCCCGGTGCTCGACGCGGACATGTACGACCGATTCCTGGACCCCAACCAGAAGCTGCCGTCGGAGGTGGTGGACCCGCCCACCGGCACCCCGCCGGTGCCGCCGGAGAACGCGCCGGTGCCGCTGTGGTCGCAGCCACCGTCGCCCCCGCCGTCCACCCCGCCCATCCGCACTATTCCGCCGCCGAGTCGATGAACTCGCCGACGGAGTTGACCCCGCCCGGGCTGGTGGGCTGCAGGGCGTCGGTGAGTTTCTCCAGCTGCTTGCGGAAGTCATCCCATTCGACGGGAACCGCGGTGCGGCTCAGGGGAATCGAGGCGCCGGCGCTCAGCTTGGGGCCGCCGGAGTACGCCGGGACGAGCTGGACAGCCCGCGACGTCACCAGCGATGGCGACAGGATCGCGGCGCGAGCATCCGCGGGGATCGAATACTGCTTGTCGACCGAGAACGTCACCTTGGAACTGCCGGGCTGGGGCTCGATCTTATCGACCACGCCGACGGCGACGCCGAGGATGCGAATCTCGTCGCCCACGAACAGACCGTTGGCCTCGGTGAAATACGCCGAGTACGTATTCTTTTCGACGTCTTTCCACAGCTTGTTGCCGACCACGAACGACGCCACGACCAGCGTCAGGATCAGGGTGGCGGCGGTCGCCTTCTGTAGGGTGCCCCGACTGATGTTCATGGCGAATCGAAATCGTGGGGCGAGGGCGGCGGAATAGTGCGGATGGGCGGGGTGGACGGCGGGGG
>NZ_LZMG01000163.1:0-6205 GCF_001673615.1 Mycobacterium sp. 1245499.0 | reverse complement strand
CGAACCCGTCGCACGAACTGCTCAAGAGCGGCGACACCATTCCGCTGAAGAATTCGACCTCGTACCCCACCACCGAGCAGACGCTGGCCAGCCTCTCGCTGATCCTGCGCGGCGGCGGCATCCCGAACCTGGAGGTGCTGCAGAACGAGGTCTACAACATCTTCAATGGGCGCGGCGAGGCGATCCGGGCGCTGCTCGGCAAGCTGGACACTTTCACCAACCAGCTCAACCAGCAGCGCGACGACATCACGCACGCCATCGACTCGACCAACCGGCTGCTGACCTACGTGGGTGGCCGCGCCGACGTCTTGGATCGGGTGCTCACCGACATCCCGCCGCTGATCAAGCATTTCGCCGACACCAGGAACCTGCTGATCAACGCCGTCGACTCGGTGGGACGGCTCAGCCAGGCCGCCGACCAATACCTGTCGGAGGCGCGCGGGCCGCTGCACACCGATCTGCAGGCGCTGCAGTGCCCGCTGAAGGAGCTCGGCCGGGCTTCGCCGTACCTGATCGGCGCGCTGAAGCTGATCCTCACCCAGCCGTTCGACATCGACACGGTCCCGAAGATCTTCCGCGGCGACTACATCAACATCTCGCTGACGCTCGACCTGACCTACAGCGCCGTCGACAACGCGTTCCTCACCGGGACAGGTTTGTCGGGAGCCCTGCGGGCACTCGAGCAGTCGTTTGGGCGCGACCCGGAGACGATGATCCCGGACGTGCGTTACACGCCGAACCCGAATGACGCACCGGGTGGACCGCTGGTGGAAAGGGGGGACAGGAATTGCTGACTCCCTTCATCCGACGCCAGCTGATCGCCTTCGGGATCCTGACCGTCATCTCGCTGCTCGTGCTGGGGATCTACTACCTGCAGATCCCCAGCCTGGTGGGCATCGGCCGCTACACGCTCAAGGCCGACCTGCCGGCCTCGGGCGGGCTGTATCCCACGGCCAACGTCACCTACCGCGGCATCACCATTGGCAAGGTCACCGACGTCGAGCCGACCGAGCACGGCGCCAAGGCGACGATGAGCATCGACAGTCGCTACAAGATCCCGATCGATGCGACGGCCAACGTGCACTCCGTGTCGGCGGTCGGTGAGCAGTACCTGGACCTCACCTCGAGCGGCAACCCCGGCAAGTACCTGGCGGAAGGACAGACGATCACGAAGGGCACCGTGCCCGCCGAGATCGGGCCGGCCCTGGACACGGCGAACCGCGGCCTGTCGGTGCTGCCCAAGGACAAGATCGGCAAGCTCCTCGACGAGACGGCGCAGTCCGTCGGCGGGTTGGGTCCCAACCTGCAGCGGTTGGTCGACGCCACCCAGGCGATCGTCGGCGACTTCAAGAACCAGATCACCGACGTCAACGACATCATCCAGAACTCCGGCCCGGTGCTGGACAGCCAGGTGAAATCGAGTGACAACATCGAGCGCTGGGCGCGCAACCTGAACAGGCTGGGCGCGCAGTCCGCGCAGGAGGACCAGCACCTGAGAAGCCTGCTGCGCCAGGCGGCCCCGACGGCCGACCAGGTCAACTCGGTGTTCAACGACGTCAAGGATTCGCTGCCCCAGACGCTGGCCAACCTCGAGGTCGTCTTCGACCTGCTCAAGCGCTACCACACCGGCGTCGAGCAGGTCCTGGTTTTCCTGCCGCAGGGTGCGTCGATCGCCCAGACGGTGGCGGCGCCGTTCCCGAACATGGCCGCCCTGGACCTGGCGTTGTCGATCAACCAGCCGCCGCCCTGCCTGACCGGCTTCATTCCGGCATCGGAGTGGCGGTCCCCGGCCGACACCAGCATCCAACCGCTGCCCACCGGCACGTATTGCAAGATCCCGATGGAGACACCGGCGAACAGCGTGCGCGGCTCGCGCAACATCCCGTGCACGGATATTCCGGGCAAACGGGCCGCAACCCCGCGGGAATGCCGCGACCCCAAGCCGTATGTGCCGGCCGGTACCAACCCCTGGTACGGCGACCCGAACCAGATTCTGACCTGCCCCGCACCCGCGGCGCGCTGTGATCAGCCGGTGAAGCCGGGCATGGTGATCCCGGCGCCGTCGGTGGACAACGGACTCAACCCGGCGCCCTCGGACCGGGTGGCGGGCACACCCCCGCCCACCAGCGATCCGTTGTCCCGACCGGGGTCGGGTACCGTGCAGTGCAATGGCCAGCAGCCCAACCCCTGTGTCTACAAACCCAGCGGGCCTCCCTCGGCGATCTACAGTCCCCAAAGCGGTGAACTGGTAGGGCCAGACGGAGTTAAATACTCCGTCGAGAACTCGACCAGAACAGGAGACGATGGATGGAAGGAGATGCTGGCGCCAGCCGGCTGAACCCCATCGACACGGACGATTCGTTGACCACCCAGGACAAGAGCGAGGATTCGGCGGCACCTGAGAACGGAGCCGAGCAGACCGGTCCGCAGGATGCCTCCGCGGATCTGACCGAATCCACCGACGATGCCGCCGGTGCCGACGCCGAGGCCGACCAGTCCGAGTCCGAGGGCACGGCGGCGGACGACCCGGCAGCCGCCGAATCCGCCGTCGCCGCCGCCCAGCGCCGTCCGTCCCGGGTGACCCGCGGGTGGCTGGCCGCGATCGCCGCTGTGCTGGTGTTGTGCGCCGCCGGCGTCGGGGCCGGTGGCTACCTCGCGCTGCATTACCACCAGCAAAGCCAACAGATGGCGCGCAACGACGCGCTGGCGCTGAAGGCGGCGGTGGAATGCGTCTCCGCGACCCAGGCGCCCGACACCAATGCGATGACGGCGAGCGAGCAGAAGATCGTCGACTGTGGGACCGACGCCTTCCGCTCGCAGGCGCTGCTGTACACGAGCATGCTGGTGCAGGCGTATCAGGCCGCGAACATCCATGTTCAGGTGTCGGACGTCCGGGCGGCGGTCGAGCGCAACAACCGAGACGGGTCGATCGACATTCTCGTCGCGCTGCGCGTCAAGGTGGCCAGCGACCAGAACCAGAACGAGGCCGGCTACCGGCTGCGCGTGAAAATGGCGTTCGCCGAAGGGCAGTACAAGATTTCCAAGCTCGACCAGGTGACGAAGTGACGGTGGTGGTCGAACAGACTGCGCCCCGGGCAATTCAGGAGTCACCACGGGAAGCCTTGGCGCCGTGGCATTCTCGCGTCATCGCCTTCTCAGTCGATGCGGTGGCGGGCCTCGCAGTCATCGTCACGATGGCGTTGGTCCTGCGTACCGTGCCGGCCCAGGGCGTGTGGTGGTGGCTGAGCATTTCCGCCCTGGGCGTCGTCACCCTGCTGGTGCTGGCCAACCGGTTGCTGCTGCCGGTGATCACCGGGTGGAGCCTGGGCCGCGCTCTGGCGGGCGTCGCGGTGACGCGCCGCACCGGAGACGCACCGGGCCCCTGGACCCTGCTGCTGCGCGATGTCGCCCACCTGCTCGACACCGCGTCGGTGGTGGGATGGCTTTGGCCCCTGTGGGATTCGCGCCGTCGCACGTTCGCCGACATGCTGGCGCGCACCGAAGTGCGGCGCCTCCCACCGGACGCGTCGCCGCCACACGTCCGCCGCTGGAGCCTGGTCGCGGTGCTAAGCGCGGCGGCGCTCTGCCTGGCCGGGTTCGCGATGAGTTTTTTCGGGGGGTACTGGCAGGACCGGGCGACCGACCAGACCCGCGCCCAGCTGGCGACGCAGGGGCCCAAAATCGTCGCCCAGATGCTGACCTACGACCCTAAGTCGCTGCACGACGACTTCGCCCGTGCGCTGTCGTTGGCGACCGACAAGTATCGGCCCCAGCTGTCGGCCCAGCAGGACCTGGTGCAAAAGGGGCACCCGGTGATCAACGAGTACTGGGTCACCAACAGTTCGATTGAATCGGCCGCCCCGTCCAGCGCAACGATGTTGATCTTCATGCAAGGTCGACGGGGCGTCGGGCCCGAGCAGCGCTACATCAGCGCGACGGTGCGGGTGGTATTTGCCAAGGGCCCCGGAAACGCTTGGCGCGTCGACGATCTCACGGTGCTGACCAAGCCGAAGCAGCCCGGGAGCGGCAAGTGAGTCCCCGCCGCAGATTTGCGCCCGGCGAGCGGCCACTGCTCATCGCGCGCCCGGTCGAGGCCGGGCGGCCATGGCTGTTGCCGTTGGCCGGCACGGTCGCCGCGGCGCTCATGGTGGTGGCGATCACGGCCTGCACACTGATGCTCGTCTCGCACGAAATCCGGGCGCGGGCCGCGTCCAAGGACCGCGAGGTGCTGACCTACGTGACCGGGTTCATGACGCAGTTCATCTCCATCGATCCCTTTCACGCCAACGATTACGTGAACCGGATCCTGGCGCAGGCGACCGGGGACTTCGCCAAGCAGTATGAGAAGAACGCCAACGAGATCCTGCTGCAGGTCGCCCGGGCCGAACCGGCCACCGGCACGGTCCTGGATGCCGGCCTGGAGCGATGGAACGACGACGGCAGCGCCAACGTCATGGTGGCGACGGCGATCAGCACCAAGTCGCCGGACGAGAAGCAGGTGTTGGAGAACGCCAATCGATGGGCGGCGACCGCGACGCAGGAAGGGAACAAGTGGAAGATCAGCAACCTGCAGCAGGTGATGTGACCGCCGAGCGGACTCCGGCCGCCTCCGGGGACGACGCGAACGACGCGACGGACGCGACGCACCAGGCCCGCCCGGAGCGCCACGACGAAGAGGCCGAGGCCACAACGGAATCCGAGGCCACCGACCGGGACGCGGCCGCACCGCACAGCGCTGATGACGGGGCCACCGACGACGAGGACGCGGAGCGGGTGGCCGACGCGCCGCAGGGTACCGCCGCGCGCAAGAACCGGCGGACCGCAAAGGTCTGGGCCGCCGTTTCCGCCATCGCCGCCCTGCTGTTCGTCGGTTCCGCCGCGTTCGCCGGCGCGATGCTGCAGCCGTACCTGGCCGACCGGGCCACCGCTGCAACGAAACTCAACGTCGCGCGGACCGCCGCCAATGCGATCACCACGCTGTGGACGTACACCCCGGAAAACATGGACACCCTGGCCGATCGCGCATCCCGGTATCTCAGTGGCGATTTCGAGGCGCAGTACCGCAAATTCGTCGACGCGATCGTGGCACCCAACAAGCAGGCCAAGATCACCAACCACACCGACGTGACCGGCGCCGCGGTCGAAACCCTCGACGACTCCAACGCCGTGGTCATCGTCTACACCAACACGACGTCCACCAGCCCGTTGACCAAGAACGTCCCGTCGCTGAAGTACCTGTCCTACCGGCTGTTCCTGAAACGTTCCGACAACCGTTGGCTGGTGACCAGGATGACGACGATCACGTCGCTGGATCTGACGCCCAAGGTTTAGCGGCGAGTCCGGGCGCATGGCTGTCACGTCACCGGTCTCCGAGCGATGGACGGTAGCGGCGTTGCTGCTCTTGACCTTCGCCACCGGGTTGGCCGACTCGATCAGCATCCTGGTGCTCGGCCACGTGTTCGTCGCCAACATGACCGGCAACGTGATCTTCCTCGGATTCTGGCTGGCCCCAAGGACGATCATCGACCTGACCGCCGTCGCGGTCGCCCTGCCGACCTTCGTCTGCACCACGATCGCCAGCGGCCGATTGGCGCGGTATTTCGGCCTGCGGACGCGGACATGGATCACCACGGTGCTGACGATCGAAATCGTCCTGCTGCTGGCGCTCGCGGTTCTGGCGGGCACGGGAGTGCTGCGCTACCAGGCGACCTCCAAGCTGATCATGATCGGCATGCTCGCGGTGACGTTCGGTCTACAACACTCCAGCGCGCGCCAGTTCGGCATCCAAGAGCTCTCCACCACGGTGCTCACGTCGACGATCGTCAGCCTCGGACTGGACAGTCGGTTGGCCGGAGGCACCGGCGAACGGCAGCGGTTGCGCATCGGCGTCGTGGCCACCATGTGCGCCGGCGCCTTCTTCGGGGCGACGATGTCGAGATACGTGATCGCCCCGGTGTTCGTTGTCACCGCGGCGGTGATCGCCACCAGCCTGCTGATCTTCCGCTTCGGGCCGCCGGCGGCGAAAACCGAAGCGCCCGTTACTAGTTGAACGCCAGCCAGCTGGGCAGCGCCCGCTCGTGTGAATCACAGAGCACTTGCCGGGTGTCGCATGATCCCCGCGGTGATCCGGCGCCGGCCCACATGCCCCCGGTGTCGCGGCGCAGCACGATCGCCGACGAGCCGCCGCCGTCGAGCAGCACCGCGT
>NZ_LZMG01000162.1:0-11587 GCF_001673615.1 Mycobacterium sp. 1245499.0 | reverse complement strand
ACCGACCATCCACGTCAACAATGTGGCGTTCTTCGGGCCGGTGCTGTCCAAGATCCCGCGCGGCGAGGAGGCGGGCAAGCTGTGGGACGCCTCGGTGGCCTTCGCGTCCTACCCGCACTTCTTCGAGCTCAAGCGCAGCCGCACGGAGAAGCCCGAATTCGACTAGACCGGTAGGGCGCTGCCCGCCTTGCCCTCGCCGCCGCCAACGCCACGGGTGGCTGTGTAAGGATTGCGGGCATGCGCGTCTACCTCGGCTCTGACCACGCCGGATTCGAGCTCAAGCAGCAGATCATCGATCACCTCACCAAATCCGGGCACGAGCCGATCGATTGCGGCGCCTTCAGTTACGACGCCGAAGACGACTACCCGGCGTTTTGCATCGCCGCCGCGACGCGTACGGTGGCCGACCCGGACAGCCTGGGCATCGTGTTGGGCGGGTCGGGCAACGGCGAGCAGATCGCGGCGAACAAGGTGCCCGGCGCCCGCTGCGCCCTGGCCTGGAGCGTCGAGACCGCGGCGCTGGCCCGCGAGCACAACAACGCCCAACTGATCGGCATCGGCGGTCGCATGCACACCGTGGCCGAGGCGCTGGCCATCGTCGACGCCTTCTTGACCACGCCCTGGTCGAAAGCCGAACGCCACCAACGACGTATCGACATACTCGCCGAATACGAACGCACCCACCAGGCCCCGCCGGTACCCGGCGCGGCCAGCTGACGCCGGAAAGGTCTGCGCGTGCCCGAAGGGCATACCCTGCACCGATTGGCCCGGCTGCACCAACGCCGATACGCCGGTGCCCCCGTCGCGGTGTCGAGCCCGCAGGGCCGCTTCGCCGATTCGGCCGCGGTGGTCGACGGCCGGGTGTTGCGGCGCACCAGCGCGTGGGGCAAGCACCTGTTTCATCACTACGCCGGCGGGCCGATCGTGCACGTGCACCTCGGCCTGTACGGCGCCTTCACCGAATGGGAACGGCCCGGCGACGGACTGTTTCCCGAAGCGGTCGGGCAGGTGCGGATGCGCATGATCGGCGCCGGCTACGGCACCGACCTGCGCGGGCCGACGGTGTGCGAAGTCATCGACGAAGGCCAAGTCAGCGACGTCCTGGCCAGGCTGGGCCCCGACCCGTTGCGCAGCGACGCCGACCCATCCTGGGCGTGGAAGCGAATTGCCAAGTCGCGCAGGCCCATTGGCGCCCTGCTGATGGACCAGACCGTGATGGCCGGGGTGGGCAACGTCTACCGCAGCGAGCTGCTGTTCCGCCACCGCATCGACCCGTTCCGACCCGGCCGCGACGTCGGCGAGGATGAGTTCGACGCGGCCTGGACCGATCTGGTCGCGTTGATGAAGGTCGGATTGCGCCGCGGCAAGATCATCGTGGTGCGGCCCGAGCACGACCACGGCGCGCCGTCGTACCGCCCCGATCGACCCCGGACCTACGTCTACCGGCGGACCGGCGAGCCCTGCCGGGTGTCCGGTGATCCGATCCGCACGACGGTGCTGGAGGGCCGAAACGTGTTCTGGTGCCCGACATGCCAGAAGTGACCGCATTGGCAGGAAACTTTCAGCCCATAACACTGGCGCCACTTGTTTAGCCAAAGCATCTATGCGGGTATCACATAGCCCGTGAAAACTCTTCCACGTTTGGCCGCAACGGCTCTCGCAATCGGCGGGCTGGGTCTGGCGGGCTTGGGCGTCGCAACTGAGGCGCAGGCCCATCCCGGCCCCTTCCCGCAATGGTGCCCGGGTGAGTGGTGGGACCCGGGCTGGGGCAACAACTGGGATTGGAACAACTGCCACGATTGGCGGGGCGGACCCGGGGGTTGGAACCCGCCCGGACCGGCCGGGGGGCCCGGCTGGGGACCGCCACCGCCGCCGCACCCGTGGGGCCCGGGTGGACCGCCGCCGCCGCCCGGCTGGCACCCCTGATCCGACCAGTCACGCAATCAAATGCGCCCCGCCGAATCGGCGGGGCGCATCTGCGTTGAGCGTCAGATGACTCCCAGCACGGAGTAGACCTCGTTGGACAGCACCAGGCTGCGTGGGTCCGCATTGGCCTTGGTCGGGTCGAAGTGATTGGCCACATACGCGTAACCGATGCGGTGCTCCAGGTCGACGAACCCGAACGAGCCGCCCAGCCCGCCGTGGCCGAAGATGCGGGGGTTCGGCCCGTTGACGCAACGCTGGTTGAGCATGTAGCCCAAACCCCAGCCGTGGTCCGCGACCCGCGGCCCCAGCACCAGGTCGGTCTCCAGGCCGCCCTGGCAGACCCGCACCAGGTCCATGTGCTCGCGGCTGAGCACCTTCTCCTGGGCGAGCGCGTTGTAGAACGTCGCCAGTCCCAGCGCCGAGACCTGCCCGTTGGTGCCCGGGAACTCGAGTTCGCGCCACAAGTTCAGGTCGTGCGAGCCGAGTTCGTCGTCGGGGGCGAACCCCATCGAGATCGACAGCCCCGCCTTGGGGTGCTCGGCCAGGCTCCTCGGGTAGCCCGGCGCCTTCGCGTCGGCCAGCAGATCGCGGGCATGCGGCTTGTTGACCCGCTCGGCGCACCGGTGTTGCTCGCTCAGCGGCAACCCGATGTGCACGTCGGCGCCCAACGGTTCGGCGATCTCGGTGCGCAGGTACTGGCCGATGGACCGGCCCGTCACCCGGCGGAACACCTCGCCCGTGATGAAACCGAAGGTGGTCATGTGGTAGCCCTGCGCGGTGCCCGGCTCCCACCACGGCTCGGCGGCGGCCAGCTGTTCGCAGACGTAGTCCCAGTCGGCGACCTGCTCCCACCGCATCCGGGTGCGCGGGCCGATCACCCCGGAGCGGTGGCTCATCACCATCGCCAGCGTGATGTCTTGCTTGCCCGCCTGGGCGAACTCGGGCCAGTAGTGCGCGACGGGGGCGTGCAGGTCCAGTTCGCCGCGGTCGGCGAGCTGGTGCACGCAGGTGGCCGACAGGCCCTTCGTGCCGGACAACACGGTGGTCAGGGTGTTCTGCTGCCACGGTCGGGTACGGGCCGCGTCGGCCCAGCCACCCCACAGATTGACCACTAGAGACCCGTCGACCCACACCGCGACGGCCGCGCCGACTTCGTTGCCCAGCGTGAAATTGCGCTCGAACGCGTCGCGAACCCCGACGAAGTCCGACGCGCATGAGCCGTGAATCAACGCGTCGGTCAACAGGTCGCTCATGGCGCCTCTCTATCGAGCAGATAGTTAGCCCGAGCGGGCGACGGGAATCGAACCCGCGTAGCTAGTTTGGAAGACTAGGGCTCTACCATTGAGCTACGCCCGCATGTAGTTAGTCGAGCGTGACTGTAGCTGGCGACGAAGATCAAATCTAATCGACTCGGTTTTGTGATCGCTCCGTGAGGTCTGCGACGTCGCTGCGAAGCCCGTGGCCAACCCGGTGTTGAGGGGCCTTAGGATCATCGAGGTCAGCGCGGGGTGTAGCGCAGCTTGGTAGCGCATCCGCTTTGGGAGCGGAAGGCCGCAGGTTCAAATCCTGTCACCCCGACCAGCACCACCGGCCGCGCCCTGCGCGCGGCCCACCGACCACCGAGAACGAGCCAAGAACGAGCACTGAGGAGCACACCCGTGAAGAGCACCGTTGAGCAGTTGAGCCCCACCCGGGTGCGCATCAACGTGGAGGTCCCCTTCTCAGAACTCGAACCCGACTTCCAGCGCGCCTACAAGGAGCTGGCCCGCCAGGTGCGACTGCCTGGATTCCGGCCGGGCAAGGCGCCGGCGAAGTTGCTGGAGGCCCGGTTCGGTCGCGAGGCCATGCTGGATCAGGTGGTCAGCGAGGCGCTGCCGGCGCGGTACGGGCAGGCCGTCGCCGAATCAGAGGTGCACCCGCTGGGTCAGCCCGAGATCGAGGTCACCAAGAAGGAGTACGGCGAGGAGCTGGCGTTCACCGCCGAGGTCGACGTGCGACCCAAGCTCGCCCTGCCGGACCCCGGTGCGCTCAAGGTGTCGGTGGACCCGATCGAGGTCAGCGACGAGGACGTGGACGCCGAACTGCAGTCTCTGCGTGCCCGATTCGGCACGCTGACCGGGGTGGACCGCCCGGTCGCCGACGGCGACTTCGTCTCGATCGACCTGTCGGCCACCATCGACGGTGAAGAGGTTCCGGGCGCCGCCGCGCAGGGCCTGTCCCACGAGGTCGGCTCGGGCCGGCTGATCGCGGGCCTCGACGAAGCCCTGATCGGGTTGTCCGTCGACGAATCCAAGGAATTCACCGCGCAGCTGGCGACCGGTGAGCACGCAGGCAAGGACGCGCAGGTCACCGTCACCGTCAAGTCGATCAAGGAACGCGAGCTGCCCGAGGCCGACGACGAGTTCGCCCAACTGGCCAGCGAGTTCGACACCATCGAGGAGCTCAAGGCCAACCTGCGCGACCAAGTCGGCCGGACCAAGCGCGCCCAGCAGGCTGAGAACATCCGGGAGGCCGCGCTCGACACGCTGCTCGGGCAGGTCGAAGTGCCGCTGCCGGAAGCGATCGTCAAGGCCCAGGTCGACAGCGCCCTGCACAACGCCTTGCACAGCCTCAACCACGACGAATCCAAGCTCGAGGAAGTGCTGGCCCAGCAGGGCAAGTCCCGCGAAGAGTTCGAGACCGAGACGCGCACTGCCGCCGAGACGGACGTGAAACGGCAGCTGCTGCTGGACGCCCTGGCCGACGAGCTGGAGGTTCAGGTCGGCCAGGAGGACCTGACCGAGCGGCTGGTCGCGACGTCGCGCCAATACGGCATCGAGCCCCAGCAGCTGTTGGCCTACCTGCAGGAGAACAACCAGCTGCCGGCCATGTTCGCCGATGTGCGCCGGGCGCTGGCCATCGCCGAGGTGATCCGGGCGGCGACCGTCACCGACACCGCCGGAAACGCCATCGACACGAGTGAGTTCTTCGGCAAGCGTTCGGAGGCCGACGATGCCGAGCCGACGGGGGAGGCTGATGCCGAGCCGACGGGCGAGGCTGATGCCGGCGAATCCGACGAGGCCGACGCCGGGGAGTGACCGCGCCGTGACGCTGTGAGCGAACGCGGGGTGCGTGCCGCGAAACGGCGGCCTTGGTTGGTTAGTGTCGTGAATACAGGTCTGAAAGAAAGCAGGTAACCCAGTCGTGACTGACATGCGTTCGCCCTCGCAGGGTCTCAACCTCACGGACTCGGTCTATGAGCGCTTGCTCTCCGAGCGCATCATCTTCCTGGGTTCGGAGGTCAACGACGAGGTCGCCAATCGGCTGTGTGCGCAGATCCTGCTGCTCGCCGCCGAGGACGCGGACAAGGACATTTCGCTCTACATCAATTCGCCCGGCGGATCGATCAGCGCCGGGATGGCGATTTACGACACCATGGTGCTGGCGCCATGCGACATCGCCACCTACGCGATGGGCATGGCCGCCTCGATGGGCGAGTTCCTGCTGGCGGCGGGAACCAAAGGTAAGCGCTTCGCCCTGCCGCACGCCCGCATCCTGATGCACCAGCCGCTGGGCGGCGTGACCGGTAGCGCGGCCGACATCGCCATCCAGGCCGAGCAATTCACGGTCATCAAGAAGGAGATGTTCCGCCTCAACGCGGAATTCACCGGCCAGTCGATCGAGCGCATCGAGGCGGATTCCGATCGCGACCGCTGGTTCACCGCGCAGGAAGCCCTCGAATACGGCTTCGTCGACCACATCATCACCCGCGCCGCCCACATCACCAATGGAGAAGCCCAGTGAACCCCGAAACCCAGCCCCAGGCGCGCTACATCCTGCCGTCGTTCATCGAGCACTCCAGCTTTGGGATCAAGGAGTCCAATCCCTACAACAAGCTGTTCGAGGAGCGCATCATCTTCCTCGGCGTCCAGGTCGACGACGCGTCGGCGAACGACATCATGGCCCAGCTGCTGGTGCTCGAGTCGCTGGACCCCGACCGTGACATCACCATGTACATCAACTCGCCCGGTGGCGGATTCACCTCGCTGATGGCGATTTACGACACCATGCAGTACGTGCGTGCCGACATCCAGACGGTGTGCCTGGGCCAGGCCGCGTCGGCCGCGGCGGTGCTGCTGGCCGCCGGGACACCGGGCAAGCGGATGGCGCTGCCCAACGCCCGGGTGCTCATCCATCAGCCCTCGCTGCAGGGCGTGATCCAGGGGCAATTCTCCGATCTGGAGATCCAGGCCGCCGAGATCGAGCGGATGCGCACGCTGATGGAGACCACCCTGGCCCGCCACACCGGCAAGGACGCCGCGACGGTCCGCAAGGACACCGACCGGGACAAGATCCTGACTGCCGAAGAGGCCAAGGATTACGGGATCATCGACACCGTGCTCGAGTACCGGAAGCTCTCGGCGCAGACCGCCTAGCGTTCCCGGCCCGTCGCCGAGCGTGCACTCACGGCGAATCTTCGCGCGATTTTTCGCCCTGACTGCACGCTCGGTGAATCGCCGCGATATCGGCGGGCCCCACCCGGCAGCATCCGCCGACGATGCGGGCGCCGGCCGTGATCCACTGCGCGGCCAGGTCGGCGCCGAACCGTGACGGGCCGATCCACTTGCGCCGCAAAGCATCCCAGCGTTCTCCGCTGTTCGGGTAGACGATGACGGGTTTCCCGACGGGCGCGGCGTGCGCGATCGCGGGCAACACGTCCGCGGGCGCGCAGCAGTTCACCCCGAGCGCGACGATCTCGTCGACGCCGGCCGCCACCGCGAAGGCCTCGGCCAGTGGTTGCCCGGCGCGGGTGCGGTCCCCGTCGATGGTGTAGCTCAGCCAGGCCGGCACGCCGACCGCGCGCACCAACTCGACCAGCGCCCGCGCCTCGTCGACGTCGGGCACCGTTTCACACGCGAGCACGTCGGCGCCGGCGGCGGCCAGGACCTCCAGCCGCGGCCGATGCCAGCGCGCCAACGCCGCAACCGACAGGCCGTAGCGGCCGCGGTATTCGGACCCGTCGGCCAGCGCCGCGCCGTACGGGCCGACCGAGGCGGCGACCAACAGGCCGTCGACGCCGGTGCCATCGCGCGCCGCCCGGGCGAGCGCGACGCTGCGGCGCAACAACCCGGCGGTCTCCCCGCGATCGAACCCGCGGGCCGCAAAGCCCTCGAACGATGCCTGGTAGCTCGCCGTCGTCGCGATCGCCGCCCCGGCACGAAAGTAGGCGGCGTGCACGGCGACGACGTCCTGCGGGGCGTCCGCGAGCAGCCGGGCCGACCACAGGGAATCGGAAAGGTCATGGCCGCGGGCTTCGAGCTCGGTGGCCAACCCGCCGTCGAGCAGCACGGATCCGCCGGGCCAGTCGAAGCCCGCAGCCAAACCCACCTCGCCACTGTAGGGTGATTTCCTGGGGGTCCGCCCAGGCCTCGCGCGATCGTCGGCGTCGGGTTGGCACCTCCGCCGGTGGTGGGATCGGGGGACAGCCAGCCTCGGTCGCATCACGACCGCGACACGCCAAAGACACGCAAAGCGCGTCTTTCGCGAGTGACGGGCACCGTGTGGCTATATGTTTCATCCATACGGAACAGGCACGAACTCCTGCAAATACCATCGGCGCGATTCAGCGCTTATGGTCGCGGCGGGCCCGATCAAGCGGGTAGCGTCGGTGAATACATGCGGGGACAGGCAACAGCAACGGCGAACAGGAAGTAGGCGCTGACGCACCATGGCACGGATCGGAGACGGCGGTGACCTGCTGAAGTGCTCGTTCTGCGGGAAGAGCCAGAAGCAGGTCAAGAAACTCATTGCGGGCCCCGGTGTGTACATCTGCGATGAATGCATCGACCTCTGCAACGAGATCATCGAAGAGGAGCTCGCCGACGCCGACGACGTCAAGCTCGATGAACTCCCCAAGCCGATCGAGATCCGGGAGTTCCTCGAGGGATATGTCATCGGGCAGGACACCGCGAAGCGGACCCTGGCCGTCGCCGTCTACAACCACTACAAGCGGATCCAGGCCGGTGAAAAGGGCCGGGACTCGCGGCACGAGCCGGTCGAGCTGACCAAGTCCAATATCCTGATGCTCGGGCCGACCGGTTGTGGAAAGACCTACCTGGCCCAGACGCTCGCCAAGATGCTCAATGTCCCGTTCGCCATCGCCGACGCCACCGCCCTGACCGAAGCCGGATATGTCGGTGAGGACGTCGAGAACATCTTGCTCAAGCTGATCCAAGCCGCCGACTACGACGTCAAGCGCGCCGAGACCGGCATCATCTACATCGACGAGGTCGACAAGATCGCCCGCAAGAGCGAAAACCCGTCGATCACCCGCGACGTCTCCGGAGAGGGCGTCCAACAGGCCCTGCTGAAGATCCTGGAAGGCACTCAGGCCTCGGTCCCCCCGCAGGGTGGCCGCAAGCACCCGCACCAAGAGTTCATCCAGATCGACACCACCAACGTGCTGTTCATCGTTGCGGGTGCCTTCGCGGGCCTGGAGAAGATCATCTACGAGCGCGTCGGCAAGCGCGGCCTGGGCTTCGGCGCGGAGGTGCGCTCCAAGGCCGAGATCGACACCACCGACCACTTCGCCGAAGTGATGCCCGAAGACCTGATCAAGTTCGGCCTGATCCCCGAGTTCATCGGCCGGCTGCCGGTGGTCGCCTCGGTCACCAACCTGGATCGCGAGTCGCTGGTCAAGATCCTCTCCGAGCCCAAGAACGCGTTGGTCAAGCAGTACACCCGGCTCTTCGAGATGGACAACGTCGAGCTCGAGTTCACCGACGACGCGCTGGAAGCGATCGCCGACCAGGCGATCCACCGCGGAACCGGGGCTCGCGGCCTGCGGGCGATCATGGAAGAGGTCCTGCTGCCGGTGATGTACGACATCCCGAGCCGCGACGACGTCGCCAAGGTCGTGGTGACCAAGGAGACCGTCCAGGACAACGTGCTGCCGACCATCGTGCCCCGCAAGCCGTCGCGCTCCGAGCGCCGGGACAAGAGCGCCTAACTAGCTCCTGGAGCGCACGGCCATCCCCGGCGACGCCGTTCCCCGGCGTCTTGGGCGTGGCCTGGACCTGCTGAACTTCTTCCTGGCCGACGTTCGTGACGGCTTGGGCCCGTACCTGTCGATCTATCTGCTGCTGACCCATCACTGGGACCAGGAGTCGATCGGGTTCGTGATGGCGGTCGGGGGCATCGGGGCGATCGTCGCGCAGGCCCCGGCCGGCGCCCTGGTGGACAGAAGCACGGGCAAGCGGGCGCTGATCATCGGTGGCGCGTTGACGATCGCCACCGCGTCGCTGGCGATGCCGCTGTTTCCCGGGTTCTATTCGATCTCCGTGCTGCAAGCGCTCACCGGGATCGCCGGATCCGTCTTCGCCCCGGCGTTGGCCGCGATCACCCTGGGTGTCGTCGGGCCCCGCCGCTTCTCCCGGCGGATCGGACGCAACGAATCGTTCAACCACGCAGGGAACGCCTGCGCCGCGGCGATCACCGGCGGGCTGGCCTACTTCTTCGGACCGGTGGTCATGTTCTGGGTGCTGGCCACGATGGCGACCGCCAGCGTGGCTGCCGCGCTGTGGATTCCGGGTAACGCCATCGACCACGAGGTGGCCCGGGGCATGGACCATCTCGCCGGAGCGCCGCATCAGGCGCCGTCCCGGCTGACGGTGCTGCTGGGCAACCACCGGCTGCTGATCTTCGCCGCGACGGTGATCGCTTTTCACTTCGCCAACGCGGCGATGCTGCCGCTGGTCGGCCAGCTGCTGGCGCTGCACAACAGGGACGTGGGCACCGCCCTGATGGCGGGCTGTGTGGTGGCCGCGCAGGTCGTCATGGTGCCGGTGGCCTATCTGGCCGGGGCCAAGGCCGATTCCTGGGGAAGAAAGCCGATCTTCCTGGCCGGTTTCGCGGTGCTGGCCGCCCGTGGATTCCTCTACACGTGCTCCGGCAACCCGTACTGGCTGGTGGGCGTGCAGCTGCTGGACGGGGTCGGGGCCGGTGTGTTCGGCGCTCTGTTTCCCCTGGTCGTGCAGGACGTGACGCACGGAAGCGGACGGTTCAACGTCAGCCTGGGGGCGGTGACGGCCGCGACGGGCGCCGGTGCCGCGGTGTCGAACCTCGTCGCGGGCGCGATCGTGGTGGCGGCCGGCTATGACGCCGCATTCGTCTTCCTGGGTGCCCTCGCCGCGGCCGGCTTCGTGTTGTATCTGTTCGCGATGCCGGAAACGGCCGCTACCAAGATCGGCGCCGAAAACGTGACACCCGGTGCTCGACACGGTATGAACGACGGTTGCTAACGCGCAAGACGTGACCAACGCCACAGTTTGCCGTGCTACTCATCAGTAGACGACGCTGACGTCGCCTTTTGGCCGCGAAGGCTTGCGAGGGGGCGGCGGGGAGACGGCGATGGTGACCGAAAATCAGTGCCATAATTGATACTTCCAGTGACATCAAACCGACACGGCCGGAAAGTCACTTTCACGGGCGTAATCTAGTTTGCGCGCGGTGTCCGCGCGGTGAACAAAGTGGAGGGCAAAGAGGTGGATCCGAACGGCAGCGGAGCCGGATCAGACTCACAGAATGGGGCTCCCCCCAACGGATCTGCCCGTCAGCGCCTCGAGCAAGTCGTCATTCGCTTTGCCGGTGACTCCGGCGACGGCATGCAGCTCACCGGCGACCGGTTCACCTCCGAGGCAGCGCTTTTCGGCAACGACCTGGCGACCCAGCCCAATTACCCGGCCGAGATCCGCGCACCCGCAGGCACGCTGCCCGGCGTCTCGTCGTTCCAGATCCAGATCGCCGACTACGACATCCTGACCGCCGGTGACCGGCCCGACGTCCTCGTCGCGATGAACCCCGCTGCGCTCAAGGCCAATATCGGGGACTTGCCCCGTGGCGGCATGGTGATCGCCAATTCCGACGAGTTCACCAAACGCAACCTGACCAAGGTCGGCTACGTCACCAATCCGCTGGAGACCGACGAGTTGTCGGACTACGTCGTGCATTCCGTCGCGATGACCACCCTGACGCTCGGTGCGGTCGAGACGATCGGCGCCACCAAGAAGGACGGCCAGCGCGCCAAGAACATGTTCGCGCTGGGCCTGCTGTCGTGGATGTACGGGCGGCCGATCGAGACCAGCGAGAAGTTCATCCGGGAGAAGTTCGCCCGCAAGCCCGAGGTCGCCGAGACCAACGTGCTGGCGCTCAAGGCCGGCTGGAACTACGGCGAGACGACCGAGGCCTTCGGCACCACCTACGAGGTGTCCCGGGCGACCCTGCCCTCGGGCGAATACCGCCAGATCTCGGGCAACACCGCCCTGGCGTACGGCATCGTGGCGGCCGGCCAGCTGGCCGACATCCCGGTCATGCTCGGCAGCTACCCGATCACCCCGGCGTCCGACATCCTGCACGAGCTGTCCAAGCACAAGAACTTCAACGTCATCACCTTCCAGGCCGAGGATGAGATCGGTGGCATCTGTGCCGCCATCGGCGCCTCGTACGGCGGCGCGCTGGGCGTCGACGACGAGCAACGGCAGCTCGGTCATCACGGCCAGCCCGAGGGCTTCGGACTTCAGCGAGATGCCCGGACCCGACGTGGTGGTGACGCCCAGCGCGCCGCCGTACGAGGCGCCGATGGCGGCACAGATGCCACCGATCTCATCCTCGGCCTGGAAGGTGA
>NZ_LZMG01000161.1:0-6555 GCF_001673615.1 Mycobacterium sp. 1245499.0 | reverse complement strand
ACCGCGGCGCTGGCCTACCGGACGCGGCTGGGGATCGCCGTGGTCGGCGGTGACCCGATCGGTGACGAGGCGCACTTCGGTGAACTGGTGGCCGATTTCGCCGCTTTCTGCCACGCCCATGGTTGGCGCATCGCCGTGGTGGGCTGCAGCGAACGGCGGCTCGGCCTGTGGAGCGATTCGGCGGTGCTGGGACAAACGTTGCGGCCCATCCCGATTGGGCGCGATGTGGTCGTCGACGTGGCCGGCTTCGACATGGTGGGCCGCAAGTTCCGCAACCTACGTCAGGCGGTGCAGCGCACCCACAACTGCGGCGTCACAACCGAAATCGTGTCGGAGCAGGAACTCGATGAGGAGCTGCTGGCCGAGCTGACCGAGGTGGTGCGGGAGTCGTCCAAGGGCGCCCACGCCGATCGCGGATTCCACATGAACCTCGACGGCGTGCTCGAAGGCCGGTTCCCCGGCATCCGCCTGATCATCGCCAGGGACAAGACGGGCAAGGTGCAGGCGTTCCACCGGTACGCCACCGCCGGCGGCGGCAGCGACATCACCCTCGACGTGCCATGGCGCCGGCGCGGCGCTCCGAACGGGCTCGACGAGCGGCTCAGCGTCGACATGATCATGGCCGGCAAAGAGGCTGGGGCACAGCGGGTCTCGCTCGCCTTCGCGGCCTTCCCAGAGATTTTCGACGCTACGAACCGGGGCTGGACCCAGGGCCTGCTCTACCGGTTGACCCACGTGCTCGACCCGCTGATCGCCCTCGAGTCGCTGTACCGGTACGTGCGCAAGTGGCATGCCCTCGACGCCCGGCGGTATGCGGTGATCTCCGTGACGCAGATCGTTCCGCTATTGTTCGTGCTCCTGTCGCTGGAGTTCATGCCGCGCCGGCGACACCTCTGAGTGCCTGCGCCGCAACTGTGATGTCGGAAAACGGCTAGCGCTGCGTCGTCCCGGACGGTTGGGTGGGGACCGCACAAGAAGTCAGCTGCGAATTCGTCCGGGAGTTTGTCGACACCATGACAGACAGCGTGAATCTTCGCGATGAAGCCATGCGCGCGTTCATCTCTAGCCTGTCCGGATTGCAGGCATCTGCGCCGACCTGGTGCTCCGGCTGGAGCGCCCACGAACTCACCGCCCATGTCACCGCCGCCGCGGCGGAACGTGCCGACCTCATCGAAGAATATCTGGCGGGCCGACCGACAAGGGCGACGCGCTCGTGGGAGGTGCGCGAGCCGCCGTTTCGGGCGTTGCCCGACCCTGTTCTCCGAAAACAATTGGTGGAACACGCCGCTCGTTTCGAGTCGGGGGTCGCCGCCCTCGACGCGGGGGACACCATCATGTACACGGGCTGGGAGATGACCGCACAGCGGTTAGAGATGCACAGCCATAGCGAAGCGGTGCTGCACCGGTGGGATCTCGTGGGCGACGACGACCTCAGCGTCCGACTGCTCTCGGATCCGGCCATGATCACCCACGCGCTCGCGGCATTCAACGCGCTGCCGGCCCTGGTGGAAGCTTGTCGCTGGCGCGACGCCGGCGCGATAACCCGGCCGGTGACGCTACGAAACGGCCATCGGCCCGGCGTCGTTGTGGTACCGGGAAACGGAGTGTCGGCAACGCCGGCCGAGGCCGGCATTGTGATAGAACTCGCGCCGCACGAGTTACCGCTGGTCTTGTGGGGACGCTGCCCGCCCAGGTTGCGCGACCCGAGCGTCAACGCGGAGACACTCGACGACGTCTTGCGGCGCCTGCTGAACGACGGGTAGTTCGGGGCAGTCAATGTCCTCGGGCAGGTGGTGCGTCGCCACCACCACCGTCCGCCGCGGCGACATCAGCCGCGAATCGGGGGCCAACAGGTCGCGCAGTATCCGTTCGGCGTCGGTGACGTCAAGGTGTTCGGTCGGCTCGTCGAGCAGCACGATCCGCGCGGGGGAGATCACCGCGCGGGCTAGCAACAGCCTCCTGCGCTGGCCGGCTGAAAGGGCCTGCGCGCCGCCGGTGAGCACCGTGGACAGGCCATCGGGCAGGGCGGCGAGCCAGGGGCCGAGGCCCACGACGTCCAGTGCTGCCGTCAGTTCGTCGTCGGGGCAGTCCCCGCGCACGACCAACAGGTTGTCGCGGACGGTGGTGGCGAAGATGTGCGCGTCCTCGGCGAAAAACCCGACGGCGCTGCGCAAGTCGACCTCATCGAATTCGTTCAGGGCGATGCCGTCCAGCGTGACCCGCCCGCCCAGCGGCGGCAACAAGCCGGCCAGGGTCATCAGGAGGGTCGTCTTCCCGGAACCGCTGGCGCCGGTGACAGCCAGCCTCGCACCCGGCGGCAGGTCGATCGCTGCCCGGGTGGACCGCGCCGCGCCGTCGTGGCCGGAACGCACGTCGGCCGTCAGCCGTCCGGCGCCGACCGGTGTGGGTGCGCTCCCCGTGGGGTTTTCGGGCCCCGACGGGGTCAGATCGAGCAGGCGGCGCGCGGCGATCCGTGACCGCGTCAACTGGATCGCGGCGGCCGGCAACGGCGTCATCGCCTCGAAGGCCGATAGCGGCAGCAGCATCAACACCGCCAGGGTGGTCGGCGCGACCGCGTGCGCCAACCCGATCCCGCACACCACCGCGCCCAGCACGCTGGCCCCGATCGCCGCGGTGGGCATTGCCTCGGCGATGGCGGCGGGTTTGGCGGTGGCGTCCAGGGCATCGCTCCACGCGCGTTGCCGGCGTTGCGATTCGGCGATGACCCCGGGAAGCAGGCCGGCGACCCGGAGCTCCGGGGCATGCTCGAGGGCCAGCATCGCCGACGTGTCGCGGTCGGAATGATGCTGGCGCGCAACGTCTTCCTGGGTCGCGGCGGCCCGACCCGCGAGGCGGGGAGCGACGAACCCGGCGATCAGCAGGCAGACGGCCAGCACGACGGCCGCCGCGGGCGAAATGGCGGCAACGACCGCCGTCGCCGCCAGGGCCAGCACCGCCGCGACGCCGATCGGCACCAGGGCGCGCACCAGGACGTTGGCCAGTTCGTCGACGTCGGTCCCGACCCGGGCCACCAGTTCACCGCTGTGCAGCCGGACGGCGGCCGCCGCGGGCCCGCGCGCCAGCCGCCGGTAGATCTGTACCCGCGCGGCGCCGGCCGCGCGCAGAGCCGTGTCGTGGGTGGCCAATCGTTCGCAGTAGTGCAGCACGCCCCGGGAGATCGCGAACATGCGGACCGCGACCGCCGCGACCGACAGGTCCAGCACGGGCGGCATCTGCCAGGCGTGGGTGATCAGCCACGCCGAGACACCGGCCAGGGCCAGCGCGCTGCCCAGCGAGAGCACCCCGAGCGCGATGGCCGCCAGGACGCGGGGCCACCGGGGGCGCAGCAGTGTCACAGCGTGCACCAGCGGATCACGCCGGGGCATGACGCAGCCCCCGCTCGGCGACCACCTCGACGATCCGGTCACCGATGGCCAGCACCGGCGCGCGGTGGCCGACGACGATCACGGTCGCACCGGCCCGGGCCCGTTCGGCGATGGCTCGCAAGACGCGTTGCTCGGTGGGTGCGTCCAGGTGTGCGGTCGGCTCGTCGAGCAACAGCACGGCGGCCGCCGAGCCGAGCGCTCGGGCCAGGCCCAGCCGCTGGCGTTGTCCCAGCGACAGCCCGACACCGCCGCGTCCGAGCACGGTGCTGCCCCCATCGGGCAGCTCGGCGAGCACGGCGTCGAATCCGGAATCGGCGCAGGCCTTTTCGACGTCGTCGAGTCGTCCGAGCAGCGCCAGGTTGTCGTCGACGGTGCCCGGGACCAGCACCGGGCGTTGCGGCAGCCAGGACAGTTGCGCCCACCAGCCAGCCGGCTCCAGCTCGGCGACGTCGATGCCGTCCACGATGATCCGGCCCGACGAGGGCATGCCGATGCCGGCGATCGCCTGCAGCGCGGTGCTCTTGCCGGCGCCGTTACGCCCGGTGAGCACCGTCACCGAGCCGGGCTCGATGACCGCGTTCAGGTCGCGCGGCGCCCGGCCGTCGCGGCCGTCCACGCTCAGATGTTCGAGGCGAATCCGCGCGCCGCGCGCAGCGACCGTCCGGGTGCGGGCCGGCGCCGACGTCGGGCCGCCGATGAGGTCGAACGCCGCACCGGCGGCGGCCGTGCCGTCTTGTGCGGCATGGAATTCCACGCCGACGCGGCGCAACGGCCAGTACACGTCGGGCGCGAGCAACAGCACCGTCAGGCCGGTGGTCAGGGTCATCTCGCCGAACACCAGACGTAGGCCGATCCCGACCGCGATCAACGCCACCCCAAGCGTGGCCAGCAGCTCGAGCACCAGGGCCGACAGGAATGCGATCCGCAAGGTGGCCATGGCCGAGCGGCGGTGCGCGGCGGCCAGTTCGGCGATCCGGTGTTCCGGGCCCGAGCTGCGGCCCAGCGCCCGCAGGGTCGGGATGCCGGCGATCAGATCCAGCAACCGGGCCTGCAGCGTGGTCATCGCGGTCAGCGCGGCCGCGGACCGGTCGGCGGTTGCCAGCCCGATCAGCACCATGAAGATCGGTATCAGGGGCAGCGTGATCGCCACGACGGCCGACGATTTCAGGTCGTAGGCCGCGATCACGGCCACCGTGGCGGGGGTCAGGATGGCGGCGAGCAGCAATGTCGGCAGGTAACCGGTGAAGTAGGGGCGCAGACCGTCGAGGCCGCGGGTGACCACGACGGCGGCGGCGTCGCGTTGCGCCGCGAGGTCACGGGGTTGCCGGTCGGTGACCGCGGTGAGCACCTGACCGGACAGGTCGGCGATGACAGCGCTGGCTCCGCGTTGCCCCAGGCGGGCCTGCAGCCAGTGCGTCACCGCACGGATTATCCACAGCGCCAACAGGATTGACAGCGGGCCGAGCCACCCATGCAGGCTCCGGGCGGAGGTGTCGCCGACGACGCGCGCGACGATGCCCGCCAGCACGATCGCCGAGCCGATCGCGCAGCCGGAGATCAGCACACCGCAGCCCACCACGGCGAGCAGGTAACGGCGCAACGCCGCCGAGGCCCGCCACAGTCTCGGATCGAGCGGTGCCCGGTTGGTGCGGTCGCTACTGTTCAGGTCGCGCGCCTTGCCAGGCCGATGGGCGCCGGTATCCGGTCAGCCGAGATGCGTTGCCGGAAAATCCAATACGACCACGCCTGGTACACCACCGTCAGCGGGGCCATCAGGGCCGTCACCCACGTCATGACCTTGAGGGTGTAATGCGTGGAGGAGGCGTTGTAGATGGTCAGGCTCCACTGCTTGTCCAGCGTCGAGGGCACCAGGTTCGGATACAACGAGCCGAAGAGCAGGATCACCACGGCCGCCACCACCACCGCGACGCAGGTGAACGCCCAGCCGTCGGATGCGCGTCGCCACACCAGCAGCACCGCCGCCAATTGCGCCACCACCGCCGCGGCCAGCACCAGCCAGGTCCAGTTCTTGCCGTGCGCCAGTTGGGTCCAAAACCCGAATGCCGCAACCAGTCCGGTGGCCGGCAGCGACAACCAGACGCCGAACCGGTACGCGTCGTCGCGGATGGCGCCCGAGGTCTTCAGGGCGACGAAGGTCGCTCCGTAGAACATGAACAACGCCGCGGTGGCCAACCCACCCAACAGGGTGTAGGCGTTCAGCACGTCGGTGATCGAGAGGTGGATGTGCCCGTCGGCACCCACCGGCAGGCCGCGCACCAGGATGGCGAACGCGACACCCCACAGGACGGCCGGCAGCCAGGACCCGGCCGCGATGCCGACGTCGGCCCAGCCGCGCCATTTCGTGTCGTCGATCTTGCCGCGCCATTCGATCGCCACGGCGCGCACGATCATGCCGAACAGGATCGCCAACAGCGGCAGGTACAGCGTCGAGAACACGGTGGCATACCAGGCGGGGAAGGCGGCGAACATAGCTGCGCCGCCGACGATCAGCCACACCTCGTTGCCGTCCCACACCGGCCCGATGGTGTTGAGGGCCGTGCGCCGCAGCGGTTCCGGTTCACCGATGCCGACGCGCGCGAACGGCTCCATCAGCATGCCCACGCCGAAGTCGAAGCCCTCGAGGACGAAGAAACCCAAAAACAGCATCCCGAGGATGCCGAACCACAACTCCTGCAGTCCCATCGTCTCAACTCCTTTCGGCGTCGGTAAGCCTGGTCAGTACGCGAAGGACAGGGGTGCCACCTCGTCATCGCTGGGCGCTTGCGGGGGAGCGGGTTCCGCGTCGTGCTCCAGCGGGCCTTCGACGACGTAGCGCTTGAGCAGGAAGAACCAGAGCACCGCGAGTACCGCATAGACGAGGGTGAAGGTCACCAGCGACGTGATGACCATGCCGGGCACGTGATTCGACACCCCTTCGCGGACCGTCATCCGAACCAGTTGATCGCCAGTGGGATTGGGCGCCACCACCCATGGCTGGCGGCCCATCTCGGTGAACACCCACCCCGAGATGTTGGCCAGAAACGGCGTGGGGATGGTGAGCAGGGCGAACCACGACAGCCACCGGCTGCGGGGTGTCCGGTGGCCGCGGGTGACCCACAGCACGGTCAGGGCGAACAACACCGGGATGGCCAAAAACCCGATCATCGCC
>NZ_LZMG01000160.1:0-15654 GCF_001673615.1 Mycobacterium sp. 1245499.0 | reverse complement strand
GCATTCCTGCGTAACTGCGGCGTTCATCCCGTCGTCGTGCACGGCGGCGGCCCGCAGATCACCGCGATGCTGCGCCGGCTCGGCATCCCGGGCGACTTTAAGGGCGGATTCCGGGTCACCACACCGGAAGTGCTCGACGTGGCCCGGATGGTGTTGTTCGGCCAGGTCGGCCGCGAACTGGTCAACCTGATCAACGCGCACGGACCGTACGCCGTCGGCATCACCGGCGAGGACGCCCAGTTGTTCACCGCCGTGCGGCGCAGCATCGCGGTGATCTGCGGGCCGCCGCCGTGCACGACGACGGGATGAACGCCGCAGTTACGCAGGAATGCCATGTCGGCGGCGAAGGCGTGCCGCAGCGTGTCGTCGGTCATGGCGTTGCCGCCGTACTTGATGACCACGATCTTGCCGTGCAGCTGCTTGAGCCAGGGCAGGGCTTCGGCCAGCACCTGCGCCTTGACCACGGTGGACAACGCTTCTGTCGAGCTCATGAGCTGTAGGCCGAATTCTCCTCGACGTACCCGTGCGACAGGTCGGTGGTCCGGATGGTGGCCCGGTGCTCGCCGAGCCGCAGATCGACCGTGATGTCGATGTCGGCTTCGGACAGGTCCACCTCGCGGGCGCCCGGCATCGGAATCCCGTCGGCGAAGACCGCAAAGCCGTTGAACGCCACCGTGATCCGGTCGGGGTCCAGATCGATGGGCGCCATCCCGACGGCCGCCAGCACCCGGCCCCAGTTGGGGTCCGAGCCGAACACCGCCGTCTTGACCAGGCTGTCGCGGGCGATCGTGCGGGCGGCGACCAGGGCGTCGTCCTCGGAGGCCGCCCCCGCCACGGTGACGTTGACCCGCTTGGTGACGCCCTCGGCGTCGGCTTGCAGCTGCGCGCACAGGTCGTCGCACGCCCGCAGCACGGCGTCGTCGAGTTCGGCCTGGCTGGGCGCGATCCCGCTGGCTCCAGACGTCAGCAGCAGCACGGTGTCGTTCGTCGAGCACGCGCCGTCGACGTCGAGCCGGTCGAAGGTGGCCGCGGTGGCGTGGCGCAGCGCGCGGTCCAGGGCCGCCGCGTCGACGGCCGCGTCGGTGGTGAGCACGCAGAGCATCGTCGCCAGCGACGGCGCGAGCATGCCGGCGCCCTTGGCCATCCCGCCGACCGTCCAGTTGTCCGGGTGGTGCAGCGCAACCTGTTTGGGCACGGTGTCGGTGGTCATGATCGCCTGGGCCGCCTCGTCACCGCCGGACAGGCCGCCGGCCATGTCCTGCACGATCGTGCGCACGCCGGTGAGCACCTTGTCCATCGGCAACCGGTCGCCGATCAGCCCGGTGGAGCACACCGCGACCTCGATGGCCCCGGTCTCGGTCCCCCAGTCCGACAGCGCGGCGGCGACGGCCTCGGCGGTGGCGTGGGTGTCCTGAAATCCGCCGGGTCCGGTGCAGGCGTTGGCGCCGCCGGAGTTGAGGATCACCGCGCGCAGCGCGCCGGTGCTCAGCACCTGCTGGCTCCACAGCACCGGTGCCGCTTTGACCTTGTTGCGGGTGAACACCCCGGCGGCGGCGTAGTCCGGCCCTTCGTTGAACACCAGGGCCAGATCGCGGTTGCCCGAGGCCTTGATGCCGGCGGCGATGCCGGCGGCCCGGAATCCGGCCGGCGCGGTGACGCCCTGTCCGCGCAGCAGCCGCGCTTGCGTCGCTACGACAGATGGCGCCGCTTCTTCGACCCCGGCTACGCCGGCGTCATCGTCGCCGGCGCGCGTCACGGCGCCACCCCGATCACCGAAAGCCCTTCGGTCTCCGGCCAACCCAGCGCCAGGTTCATCGACTGCACGGCGGCGCCGGCGGTTCCCTTGACCAGGTTGTCGATCGCGGCGATCGCGACGAAGGTCTGCGCCGCCTCGTCCACCGCGACCGCGATGTGCGCCGCGTTGCTGCCGATCACCGCTCCGGTGCGGGGCAGCTGCCCCTCGGGCATCAGGTAGATGAAAGGCTCTGCGTGGTAAGCCTTTTCGTAGGCTTCGCGCAGTTGTGCCAGCGGCGCGCGGGTGCGCGCGGTGCAGGTGGCCAGGATGCCGCGGGAGGTCGGGATGAGCACCGGGGTGAACGACACCGTGACGTCGCGGCCGGTAACCGCCCCGAGCCCCTGGGCGATCTCCGGGGTGTGCCGGTGCGCCCCGCCGATGTTGTAGGCCCGCGCCGACCCGATGACCTCCGCGCCCAGCAGGTCGGTCTTGGCGGCGCGACCGGCCCCGGACGTGCCGCTGACCGCCACCACGGTGACGGCGGGCTCGATGAGATCCGCGGCCACCGCGGGCAGCAAGGCCAGCAACGCCGCGGTCGGGTAGCAGCCCGGCACCGCGATGCGGCGGGCGCCGCGCAGCCGCTCCCGGGCGCCGGGCAGCTCCGGCAGACCGTAGGGCCAGCTGCCGGCGTGCGCGGACCCGTAGTAGCGCTCCCACGCGTCGGCGTCGGTGAGCCGGAAGTCGGCGCCGCAGTCGATGATCAGGGTGTCGGGCCCGAGCTGAGAGGCCAGCGCGGCCGAATGGCCGTGCGGCAGGGCCAGGAACACCACGTCGTGGCCGGCGAGCACGTCGAGCTCGGTCGGCTCGACCACCCGCTGGGCCAGCGGGGTCAGGTGCGGGTGGTGCTCGCCGAGCGTGCTGCCGGCGCTGGCGGCGGCGGTCACCGCGCCGATCGTCAGGCGTCCGTTCGCGTAGGCCGGGTGCCCGAGCAGCAGGCGCAGGATTTCACCGCCCGCGTAGCCGCTGGCACCGGCAACCGCCACCTTCATTCCGTCGGCCATTCCGCCGATTCTGCATGGTTATGCAGTGCTTTGCAAATCCATTCCACTAGGCCCGTAGCTCCGCGCCGACCGCCTCGGCGGCGCGGCGCACCGCGGCGTCGCGAGCGGCGGTGGCGTCGTCGTCGGTGAGGGTGCGGTCGGGCGCGCGGAAGCGCAGCGCGAAGGTCAGCGATTTGCGGTCCTCGCCGATCTGCGGGCCGGTGAACACGTCGAACAGCTGCAGGTCTTCGAGCAGCTCCCCAGCGCCTTCGCGGACGGCGTCGGCCACCGCCTGGGCCGGCACCTGCGCGGGCACCACTAGGCTGAGGTCCTGGAAGACGGCCGGGAACGGCGACACCCGCGGCGCCGGCAGCGTCAGCGGGATGGGTATCGCGTCGAGGTTGAGCTCGAGGGCGCAGGTGCCCTTCGGCAGCCCGGAGCGCTCGATCACCGCCGGATGCAGCTGACCCGCGTGCCCCACCGCAACGTCCCCGACGAGCACCTCGGCGCACCGCCCCGGATGCCACGGCAGGTATTGCGCCGCGCGCAATCGCACGTCGATTCCGCCGGCGCGGGCGATGATGCGCACCGCCTCGAACGCGTCGGCGGCTTCGGCGCGCCGGCCCGGGCCCCAGGGTCCGCGGTGTTCCCGCAGGCCGCTCAGCACCGCGGCGACGTGCTCGGGTTGCCGCGGCAACGACGCGTCGAGCGCGGCGATCTCGGCGTCGGTGGGCCGGCGGCCGACGGGGATCACGTTCACGGCGCGGGTGTCCGCCGTCGGCTGGACCACCTGCGCGAGGGCATAGAGGGAGACGTCGACCAGGCCGCGCGAGACGTTGCGCACCAACGCTTCCAGCAGCGCCGGCAGCAGCGTGGTGGCCAGGTGCGGGCGGTCGGCCTCCAGCGGGTTGAGCACGTCGGTCGTGATGCGCCGCGGGTCGTCGGCCGGCAGGCCCCACAGGTCGAACACGCCGGCGGGCAAGAACGGGGTGGGCAGGATCTCCACATAGCCGGACTCGGCCAGCGACCTGCCGATCGCGCGGCGGCGCTTCTGCACGGCGGACAGGCCGCGGCCGGCCGGCGCCGACGGCAACACCGACGGAATGACCTCGAGCCCCTCCAGCCGCAGCACCTCCTCGACGAGATCGGCGGGCTGCAGCAGGTCGGGACGCCAGCTGGGTGGCGTCACCGTCAGCGTGTCGCCGTTCGCCACGACCTCGGCGCCGATCTGGGCGAGCCGCCTGGCGGTGGTGCCCGGCGCATAAACCACCCCGGCGAGGCGATCCGGCAGGTCGGCGGCGATGTCGATCGGCGGGAGCGACCAGTCGTCGCGCGGTGGGTCGCCGCGCCAATCGGTCAAACCCTCCCCGACCACGCCGCCGGCGATGTCGGCGAGCAGGGTGGCGCAGCGGTCCAGCGCGGCCACCGAGATGGCCGGATCCACCCCGCGCTCGTAGCGGCGGGCGGCTTCGCTGGGCAGGTGCAGCCGGCGCTGGGTGCGCGACACGGCGGCCGGGTCCCAGACCGCGGCCTCGAGCAGCACGTCGGTCGAATCGGCGCGCACCTCGGTGCTCGCCGCGCCCATCACGCCGCCGATCGCGGTGGTCGCCGTGTCATCGACGATGAGCACGTCGGCCGGTTCGAGTTTGCGCTCGATGTCGTCGAGGGTCACCACGGTCTCGCCGGGCCGGGCGAATCGCACGCCGAAGCCGCCGGTGATGCGGTTGCGGTCGTGGGCGTGCATCGGGTGACCCAGCTCGAGCATCACGTAGTTCGTCACGTCGACGGCCGGGGACGTCGCCCGGATGCCGGACAACAGCAGCCGGCGCTGCAGCCACCACGGCGACACGGCGGCCGGGTCGATGCCGGTGACCGGGCGCAGCGCGAACCGCCGAACCCCGGTGCCGGGCTGCACGGTCAGCGGCCAGGCCTCGCCGTTGGCCGGCAGCGGCTTGATCACCTGGCTGCCCGCGGGGTCGACGAAGTCCAGGTCGTAGGCGCAGGCGACCTCGCGGGCAAGCCCACGCAACGACAGGCCGTAGCCGCGGTCGGGCGTGATCGCCAGGTGAAAGATCACGTCGTCCAGGCCGAGCACGGCGGCGGCGTCGGCTCCGGGGTCGGCGGTGCCCGGCGGCAGCACCAGGATCCCGGAATGGTCGGCGCCCAGCCCGAGTTCGGCCGCCGAGCAGATCATTCCGTCGGAGGTGCGGCCGTAGGTCTTGCGGGCGGCGATGGTGAAGTCGCCGGGCAGCGTGGTGCCCGGCAGCGCCGCCACGATGAGGTCACCAGCAACGAAGTTGCTTGCGCCGCAGACAATCTCACGGTCCTTGTTTTCACCGACGTCGACGTGGCAGAACCGGATCGGCTTCTTGAAACCGGTGAGCTCTTCGATGTCGGTGACCCGGCCCACGGTCAGCGGGCCGTCGACCGGTCCCAGGGTGGCGACCTCCTCGACCTCATGGCCGATGCGCACCAGCGTCTGCTCCAGCTCGGCGGCCTCGACGTTCCAATCCGGCGCGCCGGCCGCCACGATCTCACGTAGCCAGCTGTAGGGAACGCGCATCAGGCACCCACCCCGAACGGAAGCGAGAACCGCACGTCGCCCTCGACCATGTCGCGCATGTCCGGAATCCCGTTGCGGAACTGCAGGGTTCGTTCCAGCCCCATGCCGAACGCGAAGCCGGAGTGCGCGCCCGGATCAATCCCGGCGGCGCGCAACACGTTTGGATGCACCATCCCGCAACCGCCCCACTCCACCCAGCCGGGGCCGCCCTTCTTGCCGACGAACCAGACGTCGACCTCGGCGGACGGCTCGGTGAACGGGAAGAAGTGTGGCCGGATCCGGGTGCGCGCCTCGGGGCCGAACTCGGCGCGCGCGAACGCATCCAGCGTTCCCCGCAGGTGCGCCATCGTCAGGCCGCGGTCCACCGCCAGACCCTCGACCTGGTGGAACACCGGGGTGTGGGTGGCGTCGAGCTCGTCGGTGCGGAACGTGCGGCCGATCGAGACGATGTAGACGGGCAGCTCGCGGGCGAGCAGGGTGCGCACCTGCACCGGCGACGTGTGGGTGCGCAACAGCTGCCGGGAATCGTCGGGCGCGATGTAGAAGGTGTCCTGTTCGCTGCGCGCGGGGTGGTCGGCCGGGAAGTTCAGCGCGTCGAAGTTGAACTGCTCGGTCTCGACCTCCGGGCCCTCCGCCAGTTCCCAGCCCATCGCGATGAAGGTGTCGGCGATGTGCTCGGCCAGGATCGTGATCGGGTGCCGGGCGCCGGGCGGCTGCCGGGTCGACGGCAACGTGACGTCGATGCCCTCGGCGACCAGCACCGCGGCGTCGCGCTCTGCCCGCAGGACCGCGAGCCGCTCGTCGTAGCCCTGTTGGGCTTCGGTCCGGGCGGCGTTGACCCGCTTGCCGGCATCGGCGCGCTCGTCCTTGGGGACGCCGCCGAGCGCCTGGCGCGCCAGCGCCAGGGGTGCGCGGTCACCGAGGTGCTCGGTCTTGGCGCGCGCCAGCGTGTCGAGATCGCCGGCCCGCGCGAAGGCCTCCCGGGCGGCGCTGACCGCTGCGGCCAGGGCTTGCGGCGACAGATCGACGGGTTGATCACCCACGCGGCGACACTCTCCTTGCTGACGAGGCTGTTCGGGCTGCCCGCATCGATGTGCTTCCGCGCGGCACGGGTCGAGTGCTGATCATAGTGATTCGGCGCGCGGCACCCGCCGGGCGCTTGGCGGTCGAGCCGGCGGGTGGCCGCCGCGGGCCACCGACGGCGGTGTGGCTTAGCCGGCGACGGCCGGCTGCGGCCCGCCCAGCGTGTCGTCGCCCAGCACGGGGGCCTCCAGCGGGGCGACGCCCCGACCGCCGGCGACCTTGGTCACCTTGTAGGCGACGAACGCGCCGATGACACCGAAGACCGGCGTCGCCGCCATGGTCCCCCAGTGGTGGGCCAGCATCAGGAAGCCGAAGCCCGCGGACGCCGCCAGCATCAGGTAGCGCGCGGGCGTCCAGTGGATCGGCTGCCTGAACCGGGCGGACACCAGCACGCCCAGGATCACGGCGACGGTGTGGCCGGCGTCGGTGAAGTCGCCGCCGATGATCGCCGAGGCGATGCCCGCCGACACCCACCAGCCGACCCAGCCGGCCCGCCAGCGCGACGGGATCACCGCGGTCATCGCGCCGAGCACCGCCAGCGCGCCGTAGCTCATGCCGACGTCGCTGGCCCGGGTGATCGACACGGGCAGCCAGCCGAACTCGACCGACGCGGCCAATGCGGCGGCCACCAGCAGGGTCGCGCCGATGTGGCCGACGAGGAAGGCCACCACCAGCCGGATGGTGCGCAGATGCAGCTCGGCCAGCGCCAGCAGGCAGGTCAGGAAGGGCAGCCAGAAGTAGAGCGGGCCGGCGTCGACCACCAGAGCGCTGCCCAGCAGCGTGCCCAGGTGGCCGTGGGCCAGGTTGTGCACGTTGGTGCTGGCGCGCGCAACGATGACGTCATGCGCGTGCGGGCCGAGGGCCAGGATGGCGCAGCTGATGGCGAGCAGCACCGCCGCATACCCCACAGTGAATTGGACCCGGGCGAGCCGGGACGCGATGCCCCCTAACATTGGCATCCATTATGGCTGCGGTTTTGTCTCGGCTGTGTCATCAGGGCCTGACAACTCCTTAAGAGTCTTGAGGCGATATATCGCCAAATCGTCGGGAATGCCGGCGGGCTTCGGCCCGAAAACCGGCTTCCTCGTGCGTTTGGCCTCGACGCCCAACGCGTCCAACTCGCTTTGCGGTATGAGATCTAACGTTGAACTCGACACCATGATTCCACCCTTGGTGGCCCTTTCCATAACTCGTGCGGCGATGTTCACATCGACGCCGAGCCAGTCGGCGGCCAACCGCTGCGGGCGTCCCGTGTGGATTCCGACCCGCATCCTGGGCGTATAGCCCTCCACCTCGACCGATTTCAGCGCGTCCTTGGCGGCCAGCACGGCGCGCACGGCGACCGTCGGATCACCGAACACGGCCATGATGCCGTCGCCCATCCGTTTGACGATGTGTCCGCCGGCGTCGAGCAGGGGCGGCTCGAGGGCCCGCGCCACCTGCCGCAGCAGCACCAGCGCCGCGTCGTCGCCGGCTTGCAGGGACCACGTCGAGAAGCCGACCAGGTCGGTGAAGACCAGCGTCACCTCCGGGTTGGCCGGCCGGCGCGACACCCCTTCGGTCAGCGCCTGCCACACCTGCAGCACCCCGAGGCTGACCTCGCGCGACACCGCGTCGCGGTCGCCCAGCAGCCGGTCGGCAGCGCGCGCCGCGGCGCGCGGGCCACCCTCGCCCGCCGTGGACAGCGGATCGCCGAACTCGGGGTCGCCGGGCAGCAGCCGGCGGGCGCGCCGGATGAAGGCGACCGCCGCGGGGCTGCGGTTGCGGCTGTGCAGCCATTGCGTCGCGCTGTGCACCGACAGTGGAGAGCGCGGCGGAGCCGAGTGCGCCTGGGATTCTTCGGCCTCGCCCGGGTCCAGATCGCGACGCGCGAGTTCCACCCGGCCAGGTTATTTGGTTTTCTTCGAGGCAGGCAATGACGGCCGCGCCCGATGTGTCACACGTCGCACCAAACCGCCTGATCACACTGGTGCCACACCGGTGTCCAAGCTCGATAACACCCGGCGGACACCTCGCCGAAATCGTAGACAACGCCCGTTGTCAAAGTTATCGTGAGCCCAACCGGAGCAGGAGGCCGCGATGACTGGCACTGTGCATGCGGGCGGGACTGCGCCCGCCGATCCGCTCGGACCAGATTCTTTGACCTGGAAGTATTTTGGCGACCTGCGCACCGGAATGATGGGCGTGTGGATCGGGGCGATCCAGAACATGTACCCCGAGCTCGGCGCGGCCGTCGAGGAGCATTCGATCCTGCTGCGCGAGCCGCTGCAGCGGGTGGCCCGGTCGGTCTACCCGATCATGGGGGTGGTCTACGACGGCGACCGGGCGTCGCAGACCGGCCGGCAGATCACCAGCTACCACCACACCATCAAGGGCACCGACGCGGCCGGGCGGCGCTATCACGCGCTGAACCCGGAGACCTTCTACTGGGCGCACGCCACGTTTTTCATGCTGATCGTCAAGGTGGCCGAGTACTTCTGCGGCGGTCTGACCGAGGCCGAGAAGCGGCAGCTGTTCGCCGAGCACGTCCAGTGGTACCGGATGTACGGCATGAGCATGCGGCCGGTGCCCGAAACCTGGGAGGAGTTCCAGGAGTACTGGGACCGGGTTTGCCGCGAGGAGCTGGAGATCAACCAAGCGACGCTGGACATCTTCCGGATCCGCATCCCCAAGCCGAAATTCGTGCTGATGCCCACACCGATCTGGGACCAGATCTTCAAGCCGCTGGTCGCCGGCCAGCGCTGGATCGCGGCGGGGCTGTTCGAGCCCGCGGTGCGCGAGAAGGCCGGACTGCACTGGACCCCGGGCGACGAGGTGTTGCTGCGCCTGTTCGGCAAGCTCGTCGAACTGGCCTTCCTGGCGGTGCCCGACGAGATCCGGCTGCACCCGCGCGCGCTGGCCGCCTACCGCCGCGCCGAGGGGCGACTGCCCACCGACGCGCCGCTGGTGGAGGCCCCGCCGTTCATGGCGCCGCCGCGCGACCGGCGCGGGCTGCCGATGCATTACTTCCCCCCGTCGGCGAAGTCGCCGTTGGACCCGGCGCTGCAGCCCGCCCGGGCGCTGATGGAACGCGCCGGTTCGCTGGTGCACACGACGCTGTCGCTGGCCGGCCTGCGCGCCGGGCGGAGCCGGCCCAAACGCGCCGCTAAGGCCGCGTAGGCAGGTTCAGCGCCCGCGCGCTCTGATACAGGCAGATGGCCGCCGCGGACGCCACGTTCAGGCTCTCCGCCCCACCGGCCATCGGGATCCGCAGCCGGTGGTCGGCCGCCGCGGCGATTTCGCTTGGCAGACCGTGTGATTCGGGGCCGAACAGCCACGCCGTCGGCACGCCGAGCAGTTCGCCGGCCTCGTCGAGCCGCGTCTGGGCGTCGACGGTGGTGGCGAGCAGCTGCAGGCCCGCGGCGCGCAACGCGTCGACCGCGGCGAGCGGGTCCGGCGCGACGACGACCGGGACCGAGAAGATGCTGCCGGCCGACGCGCGCAGGCACTTGCCGTTGTACGGGTCGACGCTGTGGCCGCCCAGGATGACGCCCGCCGCGCCCAGGGCGTCGGCGAGGCGGATGAGGGTGCCGGCGTTGCCCGGTTCGCTGATCTCGACGGCGACCGCGACCAGTGCGGGCGGCCCGGCCAGCACGTCGGAAAGTCGGGTCGCCGGCGTTTCGCACACGGCGACCAGGCCGGCCGGAGTGACGGTGTCGGACAACGCTTTCGCCGCGCGCTCGCTGACCGGGTGCACCGGGCAACCCGCGGAAGCCAACGTCGCCAGCAGCGACTCATGCCGCTGCTGGGCGACTTCGGTGACGAAGACGTCGCGGACCAGGCCGCGGCGGGCGGCGGCCTCGACGAGGTTGGGGCCCTCGGCGAGGAATCGGCCCGCCCGCCGGCGGCCGACGTGGCGGTGCAACTTGACCGCCGCGGCGACCCTGGCCGAACGTTCGGTCAGCACCTGCGCTTGTTAGGCCGCTTCTCCCGAATCCGAGGGAGCGTTGACATCCTCGGGCAGGGCCGCCCGCGCGATGTCGACCAGCGCCGTGAAGGCGGCCGGGTCGGCAATCGCGATGTCGGACAGGTTCTTTCGGTCCACTTCCACACCGGCGGCCTTGAGGCCCTGGATCAGCCGGTTGTAGGTGATGTCGTTGGCGCGCGCCGCCGCGTTGATCCGCGAGATCCACAACTTGCGGAACTCGCCCTTGCGCGCACGACGGTCGCGGTAGGCGTAGTTCAGCGAATGAAGCTGCTGCTCTTTGGCCTTGCGGTAGAGCCGGGATCGCTGGCCGCGATAGCCCTTCGAGGCCTTCAGGATGCTGCGCCTCTTCTTGTGGGCGTTGACCGCCCGCTTCACGCGTGCCATTGGATGTTCCTACTCTCGTTCACAATCGGTTGGTCGGGTCGCCGTGCCAGCTCGCGCTGCGGGTCTGGCCGGCGCGGTGGTCAGCCGTTCAGCAGGCTGTTGACGCGCTTGGTGTCGTTGGCCGACACCGTGGTGCGGCCGTCGAGCCGCCGGGTCCGCTTGGTCGGCTTGTGCTCGAGCAGATGCCGGCGGTTGGCCTGCTGGCGAACGATCTTGCCGGTTCCGGTGCGCCGGAACCGCTTCGACGCCCCGCTGTGGGTCTTGGCTTTGGGCATGTTTCCTCTGTTCTATGAAGTGCTCGAGTGCGGGGCACTCGGGCGCTTGAAAAGTCTCGCGCTGGGTCAGTTCGACGAAGGTTCGGCTTCGGCGGCCGCATCGGTCTCCGATGCCGCGCCGCCCCCCGGTCCTTCCGGATGGCGCGCCTTGGCGCGAGTCTTCGCGCCGCGGTGCGGTGCCAGCACCATCGTCATGTTGCGGCCGTCCTGCTTGGCGGACGTTTCGACGAAGCCGTATTCGGCGACGTCCGCTCCCAGGCGCTGAAGCAGCCGATAGCCCAGCTCGGGCCGCGACTGCTCACGTCCGCGGAACATGATGGTGACCTTCACCTTCGACCCCGCCTCCAGGAAGCGGATGACGTGACCCTTTTTGGTCTCGTAGTCGTGATCGTCGATCTTGGGTCGCAGCTTCTGTTCTTTGACGACGGTCTGCTGCTGGTTCCGGCGGGATTCGCGCGCCTTTTGCGCCGCTTCGTATTTGAACTTGCCGTAGTCCATGATCTTGCAGACCGGCGGTCTGGCGTTCGGGGCAACTTCGACAAGGTCAAGATCGGCGTCCGCAGCGACGCGCAGTGCGTCTTCGATGCGCACTATGCCTACCTGCTCTCCCCCTGGGCCGATCAATCGGACTTCAGGTACGCGAATGCGCTCGTTGACGCGGGTCTCAGTGCTGATGGGGCCTCCCTTGTTGGGCTTCTCTAGGTCCTGCGGTGACGACCGCCTGGGTCGGTCCGGGAATCAGCGGCGGAGACACCACACCACTAGCAAAAAAGCCCTGCACAAGCAGGGCCCAATGCCGACCGATCGCGGCTGGAAACTGCTCGAGCCGCCCGCGTCACCCGCGGAACAGGCATCCGCGATGCCTGTGACCGGACCGCTGAACCTTTCGAAGATCCGCAACGGGATTTCATCGGCTCGCGGTGGGAGTGGGACTCCACTTAACTGTTCCTGGCATTCGCCGGGATGGTCGCAGCCGCTAGTTTAGCAGCCTTGAGGTGGCTTTTAGCACTTCGGCCGGTCGACCGCGCCGCAATGGGCCGGCGGCCGGCCCGAAACCACGCCCAAACTGGCGGCCGCCAGTCTCAGCGCTTCGACAAGCTTTTCACGGATTGAGGGCATATCCTCGCGGTCTGTGACACTCGCATCTCCTAGTTCGAGGCCCGGTTCGGGCCCTCGTTCAGGCCTGCGTTCGGGGCCGCGCGGCCGGTCGAACTCGCGGTACCGCTGGGTGCCGGCGGCGGCCGGATGGACCGTGGGCGTCATCGCGACCGTGTCGCTGCTCGGCAGCGTGTCCCCGCTGATCCGGTACCTGATCAAGGTCCCGCGCGAGTTCATCAACGACTACCTGTTCAACTTCCCGGACACCAGCATCGCGTGGTCGTTCATCCTGGCGCTGCTGGCCGCGGCCCTGACCGCGCGCAAGCGCATCGCCTGGCTGCTGTTGCTGGCCAACATGATCCTGGCCGCCGCGCTGAACGCCGCCGACATCGCCGCGGGCGACAACACCGCCGCGGAGATCTTCGGCGAGAACCTCGGCTTCGCCGTCCACATCGTGGCGATCGTCCTGCTGGTGCTGGCCTACCGGGAGTTCTGGGCCAAGGTCCGCAAGGGTGCGCTGGTCAAGGCGGCCGCGGTGCTCATCGCCGGCGACGTGGTGGGCATCCTGGTGTCCTGGGGCCTGGTCGAGTTGTTCCCGGGAACGCTGGCCCGCCAGGACCGGCTGCCGTACGTGGCCAACCGGGTGGTCGGATTCGCGCTCGCCGATCCCGACCTGTTCACCGGCCGGCCGCACGTCTTCCTGAACGCGATCTTCGGGTTGTTCGGCGCGCTGGCGCTGATCTTGGCGACGATCGTGCTCTTTCAGTCCCAGCGCGCGGAGAACGCGCTGACCGGCGAGGACGAATCGGCCATCCGCGGCCTGCTCGAGCTGTACGGCAAGAACGACTCCCTGGGCTACTTCGCCACCCGCCGCGACAAGTCGGTGGTCTTCGCCCAAAGCGGACGCGCCGCGGTCACGTATCGCGTCGAGATCGGCGTCTGCCTGGCCAGCGGTGACCCGATCGGCGATCCGCGGGCGTGGCCGCAGGCCGTGGACGCCTGGCTGGGGTTGTGCCAGACCTACGGCTGGGCGCCCGGGGTGATGGGCGCCAGCACCCAGGGCGCGCGGGCCTACCGCGAAGGCGGTCTGAACGCGCTCGAGCTCGGCGACGAAGCCATCCTGCGGACCGCCGATTTCAAGCTGTCCGGCCCCGACATGCGCGGCGTCCGCCAGGCCGTGACCCGGGCCCGTCGGGCTGGCCTGACCGTGCGGATCCGGCGCCACCGCGACATCAGCGCCGAGGCCATGGCCGACACCATCGCCCGCGCCGACGCCTGGCGCGACACCCAGACCGAGCGCGGCTTCTCGATGGCGCTGGGCCGACTCGGCGACCCCGCCGACGGGGACTGCCTGCTGGTCGAGGCGCTGGACCGCGACGGCAGCGTCGTCGCGATGCTGTCGCTGGTTCCCTGGGGGACCACCGGTGTCTCCCTGGACCTGATGCGCCGGTCGCCGCAGTCCCCCAACGGCACCATCGAGCTGATGGTCAGCGAGCTGGCGCTCAATGGCGAAACCCTTGGCATCACCCGCATCTCGCTGAACTTCGCGATGTTCCGCTCGGCGTTCGAACAGGGCGCCCAGCTCGGCGCGGGTCCGGTCGCCCGGCTGTGGCGAGGACTGTTGCTGTTCTTCTCGCGGTGGTGGCAGCTGGAAACCCTGTACCGCTCGAACATGAAGTACCAACCCGATTGGGTGCCGCGTTACGCCTGCTACGAGGACGCCCGGCTGATCCCGCGGGTCGGCGTCGCTTCGGCACTCGCCGAGGGCTTTTTGGTGTTGCCGTTCGGGCGGCGCAAGACGCACACCGGCCACTACCCCGCCGTCCCGCCACGGTTGGCGGAGTCCGGGCTGCTGCATCACGACGGCAGCGCCCCGGACGTCAGCGGGCTGCGGGAACGCCGGGAGTCCGCCGACGAGGAGGAGTCCAGGTCACGGCTGCCCGAACAAGTTCGAGTGCGCCTGGCCAAGCTGAAAGCCCTGAAGCACAACGGCGTTGACGCTTACCCGGTGGGGACCCCGCCCACCCACACCATCGCCCGGGCCCTGGTCGCCGACGACCAGGAAAGTGTGACGGTGGCGGGACGGATCCTGCGGATCCGCGACTACGGCGGCGTGCTGTTCGCCGACCTGCGCGACTGGTCGGGGGAAATGCAAGTGCTGCTGGACAATTCGCAGCTGCAGCGGGGGCGGACCGCGGACTTCACCGCGGCCATCGACCTGGGCGATCTGGTCGAGGTGTCCGGGCAGATGGGCTTTTCCAAGAAGGGAAGCCGCTCGCTGATCGTCACCGACTGGCGGATGATCGGCAAGTGCCTGCGGCCCCTGCCGAACAAGTGGAAGGGGCTGACCGACCCGGAGGCGCGGGTGCGGACCCGCTACGTCGACCTGGCCGTCAATCCCGATTCGCGCGAGCTGATCAAGGCCCGCAGCGACGTGTTGCGTTCGGTCCGGCAGACGCTGTTCGCCAAGGATTTCATCGAGGTCGAGACCCCGATCCTGCAGCAGATCCACGGTGGAGCGACCGCGCGGCCCTTCGTCACGCACATCAACACCTACGACCTGGACCTGTTCCTGCGCATCGCCCCCGAGCTCTACCTGAAGCGGTTGTGCGTCGGCGGCGTGGAGCGTGTCTTCGAATTGGGCCGCGCCTTCCGCAACGAGGGCGTCGACTTCAGCCACAACCCGGAGTTCACCCTGCTGGAGGCCTACCAGGCCCACGCCGACTACACGGTGTGGATCGATGGCTGCCGCGAGCTCATCCAGAACGCCGCCGAGGCCGCGCACGGCGAGCAGGTGGTGCTGCGACCCCGCACCGACGGGGGGGACGGCCGGCTCGAGCCCGTCGACGTCTCCGGGGTGTGGGCGGTCAAGACCGTCTATGACGCGGTGTCCGAAGCGCTCGGCGAGCGCGTCGACCCCGCCACGTCGCTGTCCGCCCTGCGCAAGCTGTCCGACGCCGCGCACATCCCCTATCGGGCGCACTGGGATGCCGGCGCGGTGGTGCTGGAGCTGTACGAGCATCTGGTCGAGGACCGGACCGAGGAGCCGACGTTCTATATCGACTTCCCGACGTCGGTGTCGCCGCTGACCCGGCCGCACCGCAGCGAACCGGGCGTGGCCGAGCGGTGGGACCTGGTGGCCTGGGGGGTCGAGCTGGCCACCGCCTACAGCGAGCTCACCGACCCGGTGGAACAGCGCCGCCGCCTGCAGGAGCAGTCGTTGTTAGCTGCCGGCGGGGATCCCGAGGCGATGGAGCTCGACGAAGACTTCCTGCAGGCGATGGAGTACGCGATGCCGCCCACCGGCGGACTCGGGATGGGCATCGATCGGCTCGTCATGCTCATAACGGGCCGCAGCATCCGGGAGACCTTGCCATTTCCGCTGGCCAAGCCGCATTAGCGGCGGCCCCGAACGTCCGTAGAGCCCAGCGCGAACATTCGGTGAATTTGTTCCAGGCCGATTAACTTTAGATCACAATGACTCACGTGACAGCCCCGACGGACAGCGC
>NZ_LZMG01000159.1:0-45255 GCF_001673615.1 Mycobacterium sp. 1245499.0 | reverse complement strand
TCGGCGGCCGGGTTTGGTAACACCGGTGCCGAGCTGTTCAACAAGGGTGGGCCGTATCTGGCGCGCGGCGCCGCCGACCTGGTGCCGACGGCGCAGCTGCTGGACACCTACAGCCCCGAAATCTACTGCCTGATGCGCAGCGAACACGATGCGTTGCCCGCCACCGGGGCGGCCGAGGGCGGCTTCAACGGCTACTCGCTGAACATGGACACCGAGGTGCTCTCCGGGCTGGGACTGATCGCGAACCCGGTGTCCGCGGTGCCCGTCCTGGCGTCGTTGGTCGGCGGCATCGCCGGAGTCGTCGGCGGCGCACCCAACCCGTACATCTGGCCGGAGAACCTGCCGCGGGTGAACGCGCGCGGCGGGCCGGGCGGCGCTCCTGGCTGCTGGCAGAAGGTCACCCGCGATCTGTGGCCGGCGCCCGAGCTGATCATGGACACCGGCAACAGCATCGCGCCCTACAACCACCTGGACACCGGATCGCCCTATGCCATCGAATACGTCTGGGGCCGCCAGGTCGGCGACAACACCATCAATCCGTAAAGCGGACGCCGGCGTCGTGAGAACGCGTTTCGTACAACCAGTTTCGGCCTCTGTCAGGCCTGGGTGGTCGCCGGCGGCCGCGCGCTGGATTTCACGTCCCGGCCTGCGCCGGCCGACATCGAGGCGGCCTCGCCGCGAGCCAACCCGACCGTCGCGACGATCACCACAACCAGCGTGGCCGCCAGCACAAACCATTCCCAGCCGCCGGCTGCCAACGTCTCGCGGAGCACGATGATGCCCAGGATGCCGCCCACCACCGGCTTCGCCACGATGATCGTCGGCAGCGACGCGGTGAGCGCGCCGGCTCGATACGCCGATTGGTGATAGACCATTCCCGCCGCCCCGCAGAACACCAGCGCGTACAGCTCGAATGACACCCACACCTGACCCGGGTGGTGCTCCAGGATGTCCACCACGCCCTTCATCAGCACGGCGAACACCGCCAGCAACGTGCCGGCGACGGCCGCCAACAGCAGCGCCGCGACCGGGCGATCCGCCCAGATCCGCGCGCCCAGGAGCCCGAGCAACAGCAGCGGGCCGATCACCACGGCGACCACGATCCAGATGTGCAGCGGCGCCCGCTGCTGGCCGCCGGTCGGGTCCCCGACCGCGATCAGCACCGCCAACGCCACCGCCAGCACCAGCGCCCAGGTCCACTCCCGGCGGGTGATCCGGTTACCGGTCATCCGCGAATAGATCGGCAGGGCGAACAGCAGGGCTGTGACCTGCAACGACATCACCAGCAACACCGAGCCCTTGTCGAGCGCGGCGGCCAGCAGCACGTAACTGCCGATGTCCCCCAAACCGCCCAGCCACCAACGCTTGTCGCGCAGCAACATGCCGAACAACGTCAGGTGGCCCACCCGTTTGTCGGTGACCTCCTGCGCGGAACGCTGCCGCACCACGTTGCCGATCGCGGACGCCAGCGCGGCACACAGGGCGATAATGGCCGCCAGATGCGCGTCCGACATGGCATTACCTCCTGGCTGGGTGCGATGGCGCTACCCATCCAATCTAGCCACCACCCGGACCTCCGGCGCGTCGAAGGTCACCGGGCCAGCGAACACGGCGTCAGAGCGGGAACTTCGTCCCGGTGAGCCGCTCGGACAGTTCCCACAGCGCACTCGCGGTGCCCGCGCGCTTTGCCGGCCAGTTCCGCCACGTCGGCTGGGTGCGGCCGTACAGCCCGAACCGCGGCCCGACGAAGGTGTCGCCCGGCAAATCCTGCGAGACCGCGTACAGCGTCTGGCGGGCGCCGAAGTCGGCGTCGGTGGACACGATCCGGTCGACGGCCAGCACCGCCGCGTCACCCAGTTTCCGGCCGGAGTTGCCCTGCAGGTTCGTGTGCGACCAGCCGGGGTGGGCGGCCAGGGCCCGCAGCGCTGTGGGGACGCCGTCCAGCCGCCGCTGCAGCTCCTTGGTGAACAACAGGTTGGCCAGCTTCGATTGGCTGTAGGCCAGCCAGGCCGAATACGGCCGGGACTGAAAGTTCAGGCCCTTGAGGCTGATGTAGCCGAAGTGGTGCATCAGCGAGGACACCGTCACCACGCGGTCGGTCAACTTGGGCAACAGCAGGTTGGTCAAGGCGAAGTGGCCGAGGTGGTTGGTGCCGATCTGACCCTCGAACCCGTCGACGGTCACCGCGTGCTTGGTGGCCATGATGCCGGCGTTGTTGATCAGGACGTCGACCTTGTCGACGCTCTCGGCAAAGCGCCGCACCGAGGACAGGTCCTGCAGGTCGAGCTGACGCACCTCGGCTGTCCCGGTCGCGGGACCGGTTGCCGAACCGGTCATGCGAGCGGCGGCCGCGTGGCCCTTGTCGGTGTTGCGGACTGCGAGGATGACGTGGCCACCCACCCGGAGCAATTCGCGGGCGGTGATCTCGCCCAGCCCGGCGTTGGCCCCGGTGATGACGATGGTCCGTCCGGCGAACGAGGGCAGCTGTGCTGCGGTCCAATCGGCCATGGCAGCCACCCTAACTTCGCGCTTGCGACCCCGGCCGGTGGGCCGACGGGCCGTGCGGCGGCGGGCGGGAGCGATGTCGGTCACCCGCCGCGCCCAGGTATCGTGCCTGGGATGACCAGCGAAACCCCACCTGCCGCGGGGATCGCCGGATGCATCTAGGCGTCATCGTCAATCCGAAAGCGCGGAAAAATCGCTCCGCTTCCCGCGATCGCATCGCCGAACTGCGTCGCATCGTCGGCCCCTGGGGCGAGGTGCACGAGACCAACTCGATCGAGGAGCTGCGCGACACCATCGCGCAGCTGGCGCCGCGGGTCACCCACCTGGTGGGCGACGGCGGCGACGGCGCACTGCACTGGTTGATCAACGAGATCGAGCACTGCATCGGCGATCCGCAACGCTGGCCCGCGTTCGTCCCGACCAACGGTGGCAGCGTCAACGCCGTCGCCCGCAAGGCCCGGGTGCGCGGGCGGCCCGAGGCGATCATCCGTGCGCTGACCGCGGCCGCCGAAAACGATCGGCCCCCGCCCGAGGTGGAGCTGGACACGTTGGTGCTCGACGGCGCCACCGCCGACGGCGCGGCGTTTCATCGGCTCTGCTTCGGGCTGGCCGCCGGCGGCGTCGGAAACCGTTTCTACGACCGGTATTACGACTCTCCCGATCACGGCCGGCTGGCCGTCGCGCGGGTGATCGCTCGCAGCTTCGGCGACTACATCACCTCCAAGGTCGCCCCCAGCCGAGTGAAGACGCCGAACTATGCGTCCATCCTGTTCACCCCGACGCAAGCGCGCGTGGTGATCGACGGCGACGAGGTCCCGTCGCGCACGCACAGCCTGCTGCACGCCGGCGCGATCGACCTGCGCATCGGCGGCCCACTTCGGTTGTTCCCCAAGGCTTCCGAGCCCGGTGCGCTGCATTTTCAGGCCGGATACCTGCGGCCGTCCAGGATCGTCGCGCAGCTTCCGACGGCCCTGACCAACGGCATGCTCCGCGGCGCCGGGCTACGCGATGTCAACGGCCGTGAGATGGTCATCGAGGCCGAGGACGAACCGCTGTCGCCCATCATCGACGGGGAGCGCTTTTTGGGCATCGTCAAACTGGTGGTCCGGCCAGGCCCGCGTATCCGCATCGCCCGGCCCGCCTAGCCCGGCACGCAGGCCGTTCGGCGGGCGGTCGCCGTGGTGGGCTCTGCAGCGCGAATCGAATTGCGTTTTTCGATTTGCAATTTCGCCATTGGGCGTGACGAAGATAATATTGTTGTGACCGTGCGTCCGATCGGCGGCGCAATCGAATTCCGTGAATTCGTAGATACGTAGTTCAGTATCTCAGGTGGTCGAACCGGCGTAACGCCAGCTCGCATGCCACTGAGATACTGAAGTCCGTATGCGCGGAGATCAGCATTAGTGCATTTAATTCTGCCATTTAAGTTTCACCTGTGAATGTGGTGTGCGACGGCCCTTAATGCCTATCTACGCTTTGCTCAGGACGGCCTCACGGCGCTACATTAGTCTTTATATTCACGACGGAAGTCGTTCTCGGGCTAAGCCAACCTGGAAGGGGGATCACTCCTACGATGGAGACGCTGATCGATTACCTGCAGATGTGGGAAGCGCAGAGGCCGGACCAAACCCTCTTCCGGTTCGTCGATGCCGACGGCCGCGAACTCGAGCACTACACCTACCAGGCCTTCGCCGAACGCACCCGCGAGCTGGCCGCCTACCTGTCCACAGAGGCCGGCCTCAAGTCCGGCGATCGTGCGCTGCTGGTCTACCCACCCGGTCTGGAAATGATCGCCGCGCTGTATGCGTGCGCGCGCATCGGGGTCATCGCCGTTCCGGTCAGCCCGCCCTTGCCGATGTCCTTCGATTCCGGACTGGCCAAGCTCAGCTTCATCGCGCGCGATTGCCAGGCGACTGCGGTGCTGTCGACGAAGCAGTTCGAGTACGACTTCCGCCTGCTGCTCGGCCAGCGCCGCGGGCAGGGCGTCTGGACGGACGAGTCCGACGCCGGCCTGCCGGACCTGCCCTGGTTCGCCACCGACGGTGCCCAGGACTTCGGCGGCGCCCCGGTCGCGGACACGCCCGGCGAGGTGCTCTTCCTGCAGTACACGTCCGGGTCGACCAGCAATCCCAAGGGTGTGATCGTCACCCACGCCAACGTCATCGCCAATGGCTCCGCCTTCACCGGCGACGTGGTACTGGCCTCGTGGCTGCCGCAGCATCACGACATGGGCCTGATCTCGGCCTACATGTTCATCGTGCTGCTGGGCGGGTCCACCCACGCGATGTCGCCCCTGGACTTCCTCGCCCGGCCCTCGTCGTGGCTTCGGCTCATCAGCGACGTGCGCGCCACCCACACCCCGGGACCCAACTTCGCGCTCGAGTACTGCCTGCGCGAGGACAAGCTGCCCGCCGCGGAGCTGGCCGGCGTGGACCTGAGCAGCCTCGAATGCATCGTGGTGGGCGCAGAACCGCTGCGCGCCAACACCTTCGCTCGCTTCCGGCAGCGGTTCGCCGAGTACGGCCTGCGGCCCGAGGCGCTGACGGGCGCCTACGGCATGGCCGAATCAACCCTGATCGTGTCGATCCGCGGGCGCCAGACCATCGCGGTCAACAAGCGCGGGCTGGAGCGCAACGTCGCGCGCGTCGAAAAGGCGTTGCCGGAGAACAGCAACCAGGTCGCGTTGGTCAGCTGCGGCAAGCCCATCGAGGAGACGCTGGTCCGCATCGTCGATCCCGAATCGCGCCAGGCGCTGCCCGACGGGCGGGTCGGCGAGGTCTGGTTGGCCGGGCCCTCCAAGGGCGCCGGCTACTGGAACCGTCCGGAGCTCACCGCCGAGATGTTCGGCGCCCACATCGCCGGCGATGACGAACACACCTTCCTGCGCACCGGCGATCTCGGTTTCCTCTACGAGGGTGAGCTTTTCGTCTGCGGCCGCAGCAAGGACCTGATCATCGTCCGCGGCGTCAACTGCTACCCCTCCGACATCGAAGCCGTCGTCGAGCGCACGGCCGCGCACGTCCGGAGCGGCTGCGTCGCCGCCTTCGCGGTCGAGCACGACGAGTCCGAAGCGCTGATCGTCGTCGCCGAGGTGCGCGACGAGCACAACCTTCCGGACGCCAAGTCCGTGGCCCGCGCGATCCGCCGGCACTGCCACATCGATCCGCACGCGATCGTCTTCGCGCCGCCGCGCAGCATCCCCAAGACCACGTCGGGCAAGATCCGGCGCGCTTCGACGCGCCAGCTGTGGCTGGACGACGAGCTGCCCGCCTTCGCCACCTGGGTCAACCAATCCGCCAACCGGACACACGGCGAACTGGGTGCCGGCGCCGGTCCGCTGGAACGCTTCCGCAACCTCATCGAGAGTTACGACCTCACCGGAGACGAGGACTGCTCGTTCGCCGATCTCGGCATCGACTCGCTGGCGCTGGCCGAGCTCCGCACGGACCTGCAGGCCCTGCTGGAGGAGAACGGCGCGGGGGAGCTCGCCGAAGAGGTCAACACCCGGCTGCTCCAGCGGTTGACGGTGTCCGAATTCTTCGGCCTGATAAGGCAATTCGGCGAGGGCTCCGGCCAGCCGCTCGAGGCCCTGCGCGGGGCGCTGGACAAGATTGCCGCCGAGTACGAGGCCCACGAGGCCGCCCAGATGCGGGCCGACGCGGCGCTGCCGCTGCCGGAGTTGGCGCCGGCGCGGCCGGGCGAGCCCACCGACCTGTTGCTGACGGGCGCGACCGGATTCCTGGGGCCGTTCCTGGTGAGCAGCCTGCTGTCGCGGACCTCCTACACCGTGCACGCATTGGTGCGCGCCACCGACCCCGCGCACGGCCTGGACCGCATCGTCGCGTCGCTGCGGCGCGCCCAGCTGTGGACCCCGGCGCTGGAAGCCGATGTCCGCGCCCGGGTGCGCGTCGTCTGCGGCGACCTCGCCCAGTCCGCGCTGGGCATTGGCGAGGCGGCCTTCCAGCAACTGGCGAAGGACGTCGATGTCGTCGTGCACAACGGCGCGCTGGTCAACTACGTGCGCACCTACGACGCGCTGCGGCCAGCCAACGTGGAGGGCACCCGTGAACTGTTGCGGCTGGCGATGATCAACCACCGCAAGGCTTTCCACCTCGTCTCCAGCACGTTCATCTACGGCTGGAGCACCGAACCGGTGGTCGGGGAGTGGGACGCCAACGAGAAGATGGCCGGCCTGGACTTCGGCTACTCGCAGACCAAGTGGGTCGGCGAGCAGCTGGCGCTGGCCGCGCAGCGCAAGGGACTCGACGTCCGCATCTACCGGCCCTCGCTGATCTCGCCCACCCGGGCGGGCTTCGGCAGCCAGGACGACATCCTGGTGCGCCTGACGGCGTTCATGATCGAGCACGGGGTCGCCGTCAACGCGCTCAACCAGATCAGCCTGCTGCCGGCGGACTTGATCGCGGATCACATCGTCACGCTGATGGGCCTGCCGGACGAGTCGGGCAGCGTCTTCAACATGACCGCGGACGACTACTACAACCTCACCGACGTCACCCGCATCCTGTCCGAACGCTACGGGTATCGCTTTGAGTACCACGACATCCCGTCGTTCACCGAGCAGCTGAACCGCCGCTGCACGCCGAACGACCAGATGTATCCGCTGGTCGATTTCCTCACCCGGTCGGCGGACAAGATCGCGGCCATGCGCGACAAGCGCTACGACAATACCCAGTACCGTCATCGGCGGGGCCTGACCAAGGTCCGGCTGCGCGAGCCGGCCCTGACCGAGACGGTCGATCATCTGGTCCGGTTCTTGCGCAGCGAGCGTCTGATCACTGAGGTAGAGGACGACGCGCAACGCAGCGCCTAGCCGCACGACTTGGCGCAGGACGGAAAGGGGTGGCGAAGATGTTCACCGTCGATGACAAGGCAACGGGCCCGCATGACGCCTCGCTCGACCACGAGCGGATCGTCCTGCAGGCGCGTGACGTCGACTTCGACTGGTCGACGCTGCCGTTCTACTACGTGCCCAACGAACCGTTCACCACCCACTTCTGCAATGTGCTGCATTTGTTGCTGCCCGCGGGCGAGGAATTCATCGTCGACGCCTTCAAGGACACCTTGCCGCTGATCAAAGACGATCAATTGCGTCGCGATGTGCAGGGTTTCATCAGCCAGGAGGCCATGCACTCCCAGGCGCACGCGGGGGTGCTCGGACACTTCGCGGCCAGAGGCATCGACGTGACGCCGTTCACCGACCAAATGCGTTGGCTGTTCACCCAACTCATCGGTGACCGGCCGCGGTGGAGCAGCCGCCGCCGGCAGAGCTGGTTGCTCGAGCGGGTGTCGATGGTCGCCGCCCTCGAGCACTACACCGCGATCCTCGGCGAATGGATTCTCGACACCCCACAACACGACGCAATGGGCACCGACCCGGTGATGCTCGACCTGTTGCGCTGGCACGGCGCCGAGGAAGTCGAGCACAAGGCGGTCGCGTTCGACACCATGAAGCACCTGCGCGGCGGGTACTGGCGGCAGGTGCGCACGCAGCTGCTGATCACGCCGGCGCTGCTGTGGTTGTTCGTCCGCGGTGTGCGGTTCATGTACTCGGTCGATCCCTACCTGCCGCCCGGTACCAAGCCGCGCTGGCGCGACTACTTTCGCGCGGCGCGCCGCGGGTTGGTGCCCGGGCCGTTCCAGTTCCTCCGGGTCATCGGCGCCTACTACACACCGAGTTTTCATCCGTCACAGCTCGGCGGGGTCGGGCGCGCCGTCGACTACCTGGCCCGGTCGCCCGCGGCCCGGGCCTCGCACTGAAACGGCACTGACGATGACCACCGAAGTGGCCCCAACCACGGTCGCCGCCTCCGACGGCGTGCGACTGGCGGTGCACGCCTACACCGACATCGACCCGGGCCGTCCGACGGTCCTGGCCATCCACGGCTACCCGGATAACCACCACGTGTGGGACGGGGTCGCCGAGATCTTGGGCCGCCGCTTCAATGTCGTGGCCTACGATGTGCGCGGCGCCGGGGATTCGTCGAAGCCGGCCAGGCGGGCGGGATACCGCTTCGGCCAGCTGGTTTCGGACATCGACGCGGTGATCGACAGCCTCGGGGTCGACCAGGTTCATTTGCTGGCCCACGACTGGGGCTCGATTCAGGCCTGGGCGGCGGTCACCGACGACGCGGTGATGAACAAGGTTGCCTCGTTCACGTCGATCTCGGGCCCGCACCTGAACTACGCAGGCAGGTTCCTGCGGTCCCCGCGGTCGCCGCGCGGCGTCTTCGACGTCCTCAAGCAGGCCTTGGCCTCGAGCTACATCTGGTTCTTTCTGTGCCCCGGCGTGCCCGAGCTGGCGATCTGGTCGCGGGCGACCGTGGCGGTCTTTGCGGCGGTGGAACTCATCGGGCGGCCGCGGGGCGCCGGGCATCGGCGCGCCGCGACCAGCCGCTCCATCCGCGACTATCTCAACGGGCTCAACCTGTACCGCGCCAACATGCCCAAGCCGATGCTCGCGCCCGGAAAACGGTTGCCGCAGACCACCGTTGCGGTGCAGGTGCTCGTCGCCCGCCAGGATTACTTTGTATCGCCCGCCCTGCAACGGTTTACCGGTTCCATCCCGAGGGGCGGCAGGGTCGTCCCGATCGAGGGCGGCCACTGGGTGGTCAGCGCATACCCCGAGGTCATCGCCCGGCTCACCGGCGAGTGGGTTGACCTGATCGCCCAGTCCGCGGACCGTCGCGGCATCGGCCAGGCGTGAGGTTGATTGTGGCACAAAGCATCTGGGACAGCATTCCGGCCGACCTCTACGGCCGCCGCAAGCGTGATCGCATGTACACGGCGTTGTACGGGGTCGGCGCGCTGTTCGGCGGCCTGGCCTCGGCGTCGCGGTGGACGTCCTCGCGCGTGCAGCCCGTTCAGCGCACCACCACCGCGGTGGTGATCAACCGCGAGCTTCTGGCCCCCGACGTCGTCGCCCTGACGGTGGCCGACCCGGCCGGTGGGTTGTTGCCGTCCTGGACGCCCGGCGCGCACATCGACGTTCGGCTGCCATCGGGACGCCGCCGGCAGTACTCACTGTGTGGTTCGCCCGGCCGACGCACCGACTATCGCATCGCGGTGCGCCGCATCGCCGACGGCGGCGGCGGCTCGATCGAGATGCACGACACCTTCAAGGTGGGGGACAGGTTCGAGTTCGAGGGTCCCCGCAACGCGTTTTATCTCGTCACCGACGAGCGCGAGGTGCTATTCGTGATCGGCGGCATCGGGGTGACACCGATTTTGCCCATGATCCAGACGGCCCAGCAGCGCGGAATCAATTGGCGCGCCGTGTATGCCGGGCGCACCCGCGATTACATGCCGCTGCTGGACGAGGTGCTGGCCGTGGCGCCGGACCGGGTGACGGTGTGGGCCGACGACGAGCGGGGCCGGATCCCCACCGCGTCGGACTTGCTCGCCGGCGCCGGGCCGGCGACGGCCGTCTACGTGTGTGGTCCCACCGCCATGCTGGAGTCGGTGCGCACCGCCCGCAACGAACACGCGAACGCGCCGCTGCACTACGAACGTTTCGGCCCGCCGCCGGTGGTCGACGGGGTGCCCTTCGAGCTGGAACTGGCCCGCTCGCAGCGGGTGCTTCAGGTGCCGGCGAACCGGTCGGCGCTGGACGTGATGCTCGACCGCGATTCGACCACCGCGTACTCCTGCCAGCAGGGATTCTGCGGCACCTGCAAGGTCAAAGTGCTTGACGGGCAAGTCGATCGGCGCGGCCGCACCGCGGAAGGTGACGACGAGATGCTGGTCTGCGTCTCCCGCGCGAAATCCGGGCGCGTGAAAATAGACGCGTGATCGATGCCTGAAGTCAGCGCCGGGTGCCCGTCAGCACGCGTGCGGGCAGCCACGGGGCGCCATACCAATAGTTGATGCCAAGACCGCGGCAGTTGAGGTTGGTCATCGCGTCAGCGAGGACCCTGGCGTAGTCGGTGACGTGCATGATGTCGACCAGGACAAGCCTGCCGCCGGGTTTGAGGACCCTGGCCATCTCAGCCACCGCGCGGCGACGGTCAGCGGAGTTGGAGATGTTGTGCACCGCGAGCGCCGAGGTGACGACGTCGAAGGAGCCGTCGGGAAAGGGCAATTCGGTCATGTCTGCGGTGTGCAGCCGGATCCGATCCGCCACATCGTAGGCGCGGGCGTTTTCCCGCGTACGCGCGGGATCGTTGCCGGACTGGTCCCTGCTGCGCCATAGGTCGACACCCTCGGCTCGCCCGCGGGGGAGCCGCTTGGCGACGGCGATCAGCACCGCACCGCTGCCGCAGCCGACATCGAGTAGGCGCTCATCGCCATTCAATGCCAGCCGGTCCAGTTCCCGGCGCCACGCGACGTGTTTTCCGCGCAACGTGGTGTGCAGATACAGCGCCGCCTGAGCGAACAACGCCGCGGCGGGAGCACGCCACCAGCGACCGCGAGAGCGCGCCACGGCCAGCAGCGCTACGCCGCCCAGCGCGAATCCCGCCGGCCAATAGGGCGCCTCGATCCCGTATCTGGTGGTGAACGGTACGTCCATCCCGCCATCTGCCTTCCCGCGTCGACCCGTTCGGTTCTTCGCTTACCGTGTTCCGTGTCTTGCCGAGGTTTCCTGTTGCAGTCGGGTGAGCAGGGCGTCAGCGAACGCGTCGCAATGGGTCACGAAACCCACGTGTCCGCCCGGCATTTCGGCCACATCGCGGTCGAGCAGGCGGCCCAATCGACGGCTCACCTCGTGATTGGGATAGCCTCGGCATTCCCGCCCCACCGCGGGGACGATGCGATCGGCCCATGGGCGCAGGGCTTCGGTGTTCACCTGCGCCGAGGTGTACTCGCGAAGCTCACGCTCGAACCAGTAGACCGCGTTCGCCACCGCGTGCGGGGAGTTTGGATTTCTGGACCGCTGCATGACCGCGTGGTCTACCGCCGGAAACGTACGTTCGCGGAACAGTTTCAACGCCGGGTCCGTTCCCGCGCGCCGGTATACGTCATAGACGTAGGCGAAGAACTCGATCCATTGCCGGCCTTGCGGATGCAAGCACATGGCGGCCGGCTCGAACAACACGGCGGTATCGATCACGTCGGCGTGCTCGAGCAGGAGACGCAGCGCCACAACGGCTCCAGAACTGGTACCGAAGACGGTGGCCTCTCCGCCGCCCGCCACGTGCTCGATGAGGCGCCGCGCGTCCGTGGCGTCGGTGGACAATCGCCGTGAGTAATCTTGTGGGCCGGCAAGGCGACTGCGGCTAAAGCCCCGCCGGTCGTATGTCGCTACCCGATAGTGTGCGGACAATCTGTCGGCGAGCGGCTCAAAGACGCCCGCATCGCCGTTGGCGCCGGGAATCAGCAACATCGGCGGGCCGTCGCCGCGGGTCTCGTAATACAGCTGGGCCCCTTCGACTTCCAGCACGCTCATCGCGGCGCCTTGCCACGGTAGCCGCCCGATCTGTCGTCGGCAGAAAACGGCTGAGCTCGCAGTAGCGCCGCATGTCTGAACGTGATCTCGGTTCCTTCGGCGAGAAACCGCGCAATGGCGTTGAGCTGGTGCTCATCGAACTCCGACAACAGGGTCGCGAGATCGCCACGAAACGGCTCGAACACGTCGTGTACCTGTTGAAACCGCGCCTCGACCGGACGCAGGATTTGTTTGCGTCCGTCTTGCGGGTGAGGATCGCGGTGGAGGTAACCGGCCTTCTCCAGGCGCGCCACCACACCGGTGATCGCACCGGTGGTCAACCCGGTGGCCGCGGCGAGTTCGCTGCCCGTCATCGCGGATCGCTCACGCAGCAGATCAAGACACTTCGTGTCCGTGGGGCCAAGCCCTAGCTTCTCGGCGACCGCGTGGTGGAAAAGCACTGCGGCCGTGCTGTATCGACGCGCGAGCGAGCCGAGCAGCAAGTCGACGAGACGGGCTCGCTTTGTCTTGACCGCCGTGGGCACTTTGAGACCCCTTCCGACATACCGGTAAAGTCGCTTAGATACTAAGCGATTTATTGAGTCATATGCAAGGCGTCGTGTTGCTGGTTCGCGGGCGCGACCGAGGCGCGTTCGTTGATCAATTCAGCGCCGCTACGTCATGCTTAGGCGATGCCGAAGAAATCGCTACCCGCGCCGGCGCGGCTGGAGACGGGCTCGGGGGAGCCGGTGCTGGGAACCTGGCGGGCCGCCGCACTGAGCATGGCCGTGATCGCGTCCGCGGCGTGGTACGGGCTGGGCGCCCTGGTGGGCGCGGTGGTGATGATTCCGGTGATCTACGCGCTGGCGCGGCTGCGCGGCCACGCGCCGCACGCGCGCAGCACCGCCGAGCTGATCGGCGCCGCCCTGGGCCGCCAAGCGGGGACGGCCGCGGGCATCGTTCAGTTGCTTGCCTACCTGGTGTTGGCCGCGGAGTTCGCGGCCACGCTCGGATTGCAACTGCTGCAGCTGCTTTGGCCCGATCAAGACCCCGTCAAGATCGTGTCGTGGCTGCCGGTCGGCGCCGCAGTCGTGGCGGTGGTGGTCGGTGCCGCCGCCTGTTGGGCGTCGACGCGCGTCGTGGCGACGCTGGCGATGCCGCTCGTGCTCGCCGGCCTGCTCCTCTACGGCTGCCTCGCGGTGTCGGTGACCGCCCTCGTCGCGTTGAGCACCGACCCCGTCGTCATCGGGACGGCCGCAACACCGCGCCCGCTGTCCGGCCAGCTCGTCGGCTTCGGCCTGGGAATGTTGGGCGTCGAACTGCTCACCGTCCGCATCCCGCGCGTCGCCAGGCCGGGACGATCCATGTCGCTGGCCGTCGTGCTGGTGGCCGCGGTGGCGGTGGTGTTGTGGGTGGGCGATCACCAGGGCGTGATAGGCCCGTGGCGATGGAGCGCCAAGATGCTGGCCGAGGCGGTGCCCGAGTTCTATGCCGACGAGGGCCGGCGGTGGCTCGCGGTGGCCGGCCTCGCGTTGGCGGTGGCCGCCGCGTTGGTTTCCGCCTGGGCCGCGGTGCGCGCCGCCGCGGGCCTGGCGGTCATGCGCGGGGCGCCGGCCGGCGCGGGCCTGCGGCTGGCGGTCGTCGCCCTCGTCGCGTTGGTTGGCGCCGTCGTCTCGGCGCACGGCGCGCGCTGGATCGGCCTGGCGATCCTGGGCGCAGCACCCCTGCTGTTGATGGCACTGTATGTGTTTGTCACAGAGGCTAATTCGCGACTGCCCGGGGACAGCGTGGTGGCCTGGTGGGTTCGGCTGGTGATGCCCGCCCTGGGCGTGGTGGCCGTGGTCAAACCGCTCGCCGACTCCGGGTTCGCCTCGGTGGAGGTGGCGACGGTGATCGCCGCCGCGATCGGGGTGGCTGCCGCGGGCGCCGCTGCGGTGCTGCTGGCGCGGCCGGGCGATCGCACCGCCGAATCTGAGTAGTCTTACGGATCCTCGCGGGTGGTGTGCTGCCGCAGTCTGATTGGCATGACCATCCCCAACAGCACGTCGAAAACCACCGCCGCCTTCTTCGTCCAGGCCGCCGTCGCGTTCGCGATCAGCTTCCTCGCCGCGCTCGGCGGGATCTACTTCCTGCCGCTTGACCCGTGGCCGCGATTGTTCCTCGGTGTTACCTTCCTGTTCCTGGTGTCGAGCGCGTTCACCCTGGCCAAGGTGATCCGCGACCAACAGGAGGCCGCGACCGTCCGGGTGCGACTCGATGAGGCCCGCATCGAAAAGCTGCTGGCCGACTACGACCCGCTCAACTCCGCGGGCTGAGTAGAACTACTCAGCGCCTACGCGTAGAAGTGCGCACGCCCGCGCCCGCGCCACCGGCGATGCTTTTCTCATCGCACGATTCCTGCTCCACCACAACGCTTCGGCGTTCACACCACAGAAGGGCAGTTCCGCTCCCATGACCACTCTTGTCAGGTTTCCCGACGTCGCCGAGGTGGCCGCGAGTACGCCGGCCGATCGTGATCGCGTCCTGGACGTCATCCGCATCACGTCGCTGGTCGGCGTGGTGCTCGGCCATACCGTGATGGCGGCCAGCATCATCCGCAACAATGTCCTGATCTGGGACAACCTGCTCACCACCTCGGCGCTGTTTCAGGCGATGACGTGGCTGCTGCAGATCATGCCGCTGTTCTTCTTCGCCGGCGCCGCGGCGTGCGTGTCCTCCTGGGCGCCGGGCACCAATTGGGGCGACTGGCTGATGAGGCGCTGCACCAGGCTGTTCCGGCCGGTGTTCTACTATCTGGCGTTCTGGGCAGTGACGCTGACCGTGCTGTATCGGGCGCTGCCGCAACACGTCTACGAGCCGATCGCCGGTGTCAGCACGCAGCTGCTGTGGTTTTTGGGGGCCTACGTTCTGGTGCTGGCCGCCATGCCGGTGCTGTACCGCATCACCACGGCCGGGCGCCTGGCCGCCGGGGTGGCGGCGGTCTTCGGGACGATCGCGCTGATCGACGTGATCCGCCTGCAGTGGCCGGCGCTGATGCCACTGGGTTATCTGAACCTGGCCGTCTGGGTGATTCCCGCGATGTTCGGTGTGGCTTACCGGCGCCGGTTGCTCGGTGGCCGCGCCGCGCTGACCGTCGCCGCCGTCTTCCTCGCCGTCGATGTCGCGCTGGTGCACTGGGGACCGTATCAGATCAGCATGGTCGGCACCGGCGATCACCACCTGTCCAACACCAGCCCGCCGTCACTGCTGCTGGCCGGCCACGCAATCATCCTGAGCGCGTTGGCCATCGCGGCCGCACCGGCGATCGCGCGTTGGGCGCAGCGGCCGCGAGTGTGGTGGTGGACCGCCATCGGCAACTCGGGCGCGATGACCCTGTACCTGTGGCACATGCCGGTGCTGCTGGGTGTGCACCTGATCTTCGATTACCTTGGCTGCCCACGCTTTCCGGGCGCGCATGATTTCCTCGCCATCAGCCTCGCGCAGGTGCTCATCGTGGTCGTCACGGTGGCGGTGCTGTTCGTTGCGCTGCGGCCGCTGGAGAACAACCCGCTGTCCGGCTGGGACGGCGCGCCCGCGGTGACGTCACGGGGCCGGGGCGTGGCCGTCGGTGCCCTGCTGTGCGCGGCCGGCGTGGCGCTGCTCGCGGCGATCAGGTGGGGCCTCAAAGACGACGGGCTGGTGTGCATGGCCGTGGTGGTGACCGCACTGGTGAGCGCGCGAATCATGGCCCAGCACAAGGGCGCGGTACCGGTCGGCGGAGGCCACGCCGCGACGCGGTAGCCCAGAGGCGTCGGCCCGCGGGGCAAGTGCGGTTATCCGCCCGCCCCGCGGGTCACGGCTCTTCGTCCAGGCCGTGCTCAATGGCGTAGCGCGCCAGTTCCACCCGATTGGCGACCTGGAGCTTGCGGAAGGTCGCCTGCACATGGTTTTCCACCGTGCGGTGGCTCAACGACAGCCTCTCGGCGATCTGCTTGGCGGACAGTCCTTTTGCCACGTAGCGCAGCACCTCCGTTTCTCGTTCGGTGAGGCTGGGGCGGGCGGGCCCGTCGTCCTTGCTCTGCGCGATGCGCCGGTATTCGCCCAGCACCAGCCCGGCCAGGCTGGGGGTGAACACTGCGCGGCCGGCAGCGGTGGCCGTCACCGCCTGTGCCAGTTCGGCTTTCGAGGCGCTCTTGACCAGGTATCCCGTCGCACCGGCTTTGACCGCCTCCAGCACGTCATCGCGCTCGTCGGATGCCGACAGCACCAGCACCCGCGTCGACGGTGACACCGCGAGCACCGCGGCGGTCGCCTGCGCACCGTCGCCATCGGTCAGCTGCATGTCCATCACCACCACGTCGGGCTTGACCACGGCGGCCCGCCGCCCCGCGGCGGCCACGCCGTCGGCCGTGGCGACCACCGCGAAGCCCTCCTCGGCCAGGTCGCGGGCGACCGCGTCACGCCAGATCGGGTGGTCGTCGACGACCATCACGCTCGTCGGCGTCTCGTCATCCGCCATGGCGTTCCTTCCGGCGTGGCACGCACAACTCCCACTCGGTGCCCTCCCCTGGGGCGCTGTGCAATTCGGCGCTGCCGCCCAGCGCCGTCAGGCGTCCCACGATCGATTGGGCGATGCCCAGCCGTCCCTGACGAGACGCCTCCTCGAGTCGGCCGGCGGCAATCCCCACCCCGTCGTCGCGGACACTGACCACGACCGAATCGCCGAGGTCCTCCACCAGCACGTACGCGTGCGCCTCCGGACCGGCATGGGCGATGACGTTGTCCAGCGCGTTGCCCACCGCGGCGTCGAGTTCCGTTGCCGCCCAACGCCCCAGCGGCACCGGGGTGCCGGGCAGGCTGAACGAGAAGCGATCGGATTCCCGGCACCGCAGCAGTGAGCGCAGGTCGAGCGTCACCCCGTCGGCATCCGCCTCGATGTCCGTGCCCGCCAGCCAGCGCCGCAACGCGCGCTCCTGCTCGCTGGCCAGGTCGGCGAGTTCTGCTGTGGCGCCGCCGATCTCATGGCCCTTCTTGGCGACCAGCGCCAGCACCTGGATCGCTCCGTCGTGGACCTGCCGGGACAATCGGTCGCGTTCGGCCACCGCGGCGCTCAGTTGGGCCGCTCGTTGCAGCTCGGCGTGGGCGCGCCGTGCTGTCTGCGCGGCCATCCCGATCGCCATGCCGATCGCCAGTTCGATGATGACGGTGGCGTTGTGCCCGAGGTTGAGCGCGAGGTAATCCTTGACCGCGAAATTGGTGGCCATCACCGCCAGGCCCGTCAGCATTCCGCCGGCGGGGCCGAACTGGATGGCGGCGGAGATCGTGGGGTTGCTCGCCCACAACGTCGTCGGCCAGGTCTGGTTCTCGGCCGCCCAGTGCGGGCTCGCGACGAGACTGTTCGACCACATCAGCAGGACGACGACCACGAGCTCGGCCAGCACCCACGCCGGCCGGCGTCCGAAGCCGCGCAGGTAGGCGACCGCGCAGGCCGCGCTCCAGCCGATCAGCGCGCCGAAGAGCACCCAGCCCAGCACCGGCCGCATTAGATCCGGATTGATCGCGATTTGAAAGCCGGTGGCGTAGATGCAGCTCAGCAGCCGGAACACCTGGGCCGCGCGCCACAGGGGCGTGGTGGGATCGGGGCCGTGGTTCGCCATCGTCGTCAGCATAGGGGCGAAGGGCCCCGCGGCGGGGCGGCCACGGAGATTGGCCGAAAGTCCCTCGAGTTAGAGCCGTCCTGCCCTCGTGCTGTCGAGAACAACGCGTGATGGTGGATACCGGCAAGGCGCTAGGAGAGAAGGGGGACCATGGCATGAACGACCGCTTTCCGGACGCCGGGACGATCCGAACCGCCCTGACGCTGGCCTCACGCGCCCCGTCGGTGCACAACACCCAACCGTGGCGGTGGCGCGTCGACGCGACCAGCCTGCAGCTGCACGCCGACGCCGGCCGCCAGCTGCCCAACACCGACCCCGATGGCCGCGACTTGGTTCTGAGTTGCGGCACGGCGCTGCACCACTGCGTTGCGGCGTTCGCGGCGGTGGGGTGGCGGTCCAAGGTGTTGCGGCTGCCGAACGTTGCCGACCCGAATCACCTCGCCACGCTGCAGCTTTCGCCGTACCCCGCCGATTCCGTCGACATCGCACTGGCCGCGGCGATACCGCGGCGGCGCACCGATCGGCGTTATTACAGCTCCTGGCCGGTGCCCATGGGCGACATCGCGCTGATGGCGGCGCGGGCCGCGCGCACCGGCGTCACGATGTGTCAGGTGGAAGACATCGAGGCGCTGCACGGCATCGTCGCGCAGTCGGTCCGTGATCACCTGACCCAGGACTATCTCGTCGAGCTGGCGGCATGGAGTGGGCGCTACTTCTCGGTCGCCGGGGTGCCCGCGCGCAATGCGCCGATATCGGACCCGCAGGCCAAGATCCCGAGCCGGCTGTTCGCGGGTGCGGCGCTGCCGATGGCACCGGACTCGTCCCCGGCCGACGACAACGCGGTGGTGCTTGCGCTGGGCACCCGCCACGACGACCGGTTGGCCCAGCTCCGCGCCGGTGAGGCCACCAGCGCGGTGCTGCTCACCGCGACGTCAACCGGCCTGGCCAGTTGCCCGGTCACCGAACCGCTGGAGACGGCCGGCACCCGCGAGGCCGTACGCCGCGACATCTTCGGCGACAGCAACTACCCGCAGATGCTGCTCCGGGTGGGTTGGGCGCCGATCAACGCCGATCCGCTGCCGGCGACGCCGCGACGTGACCTCGACGACTTCGTCGAGTGGGCGAGCTGACCGCGGGCGCTAAACGTCACTCGGTGGTGATCCGAACTGGAACCTGCGGCCGGTGACACTTTCCGGCACGATGCGCACATAGTGCGTCTTCTCCGGCCTGGTCCACGGCAGCACCTGCGCGCGCTCGGCCTCCTCGAGTTCCTCCGGAGTGTGCAGCGAGCGCGCCTTGCCCCTGACGATCACGCTCCACGCCTCGGCGACGTTGTGGTCGTCGACTTCGAAGAGCACCCGATTGTTGATCGCGGAGCTGACCAGCTTGGTGCCCCCCGCGGTGCGGAACAGCACGGTTCGGCGCTGGACGACGTAGTTGACCGGGAAGATATCGGGCTGGCCGTCGGCGTAGGTGACCAGCCGCCCCAGCGCCGCGCTGCCCAGCAGTTCCCAGCACTCGTGCACCGGCAGGATGACGACTCCCTCATCGGTCATCGAAAGCTCCTTTCCGCGGGTGCGGTTGACGCCGCAATAGACCACGGCCGCAACACTATTGGCGCATCACCGGCCGGGGCGTCGGCCGAAGGTCCCGACCCGTGGGGACCAAAGTCGTTGAACCCGTTGCGTCCCGGCGGCTGCCTTCGAAATATGGGATATTGGGTGGGTCGGTCGCAATCTTTCCAGTTGCCAGACCGGCAGGAAAGGGCTCGCCATGGTCAAGGTGTTCCTGGTCGACGACCATGAGGTCGTCCGTCGCGGTCTTTCCGATCTACTCGCCTCCGATCCGGATCTCCAGATCGTCGGCGAGGCGGGCACGGTGGCCGAGGCGAAGGCGCGCATCCCGGCGTTGCAGCCCGACGTTGCCGTGCTCGACGTTCGGCTACCCGACGGCAACGGCATCGAACTGTGCCGCGACCTGGTGGCGGATCACCCCGACCTGCGCTGCCTGATGCTGACGTCGTTCACCTCCGATGAGGCGATGCTCGAGGCGATCCTGGCCGGCGCCAGCGGATTCGTGGTCAAGGACATCAAGGGCATGGAGCTGGCCCAGGCCATCAAAGAGGTGGGCGCCGGCAAATCGCTGCTCGACAACCGCGCCGCGGCCGCGCTGATGTCCAAGCTGCGCGGCACGACCGCGCGCAAGGACCCGCTGTCCGGATTGACCGAGCAAGAACGCACGCTGCTCGGACTGCTCAGCGAGGGACTGACCAACAGACAGATCGCCGCGCGCATGTTCCTCGCGGAGAAGACGGTGAAGAACTACGTATCCCGGTTATTGGCCAAGCTCGGCATGGAGCGCCGCACCCAGGCGGCGGTGTTCGCGTCGAAACTGAATCAGCGGTCCGGCCCACCGTCGAGTGCGCCGGACTGGTCGGGGTGAGCGGCGGCGAGAAGGGCTCGGCCTTCGCCGGACTCGGGCAGCGCGAGCTGGTCAGCCAGATGCACGCCCAGCTCGACGAGCTGCTGGCCTCGCGTGATCAGATGGAGCAGCTGCTGCGGGTCATCGTCGAGATCGGCGCGGGTCTCGATCTGGACGCCACGTTGCACCGGATCATCAGCGCGGCAAGGGAATTGACCTCCGCCCCCTATGGCGCGCTGGCGATCCGCGATCGCGAGGGCAACCTGATCTCGTTCGTCCACGAGGGCATTGACGTCGAGACGGTCCGGCGCATCGGGCACCTGCCGGTCGGCAAGGGCCTGTTGAGTTTGTCGCTGCTGGATACGCCCGCGCTGCGGATGGACGATCTGACCACGCACCACGCCGCCGTCGGCTTTCCCGAACACCATCCGCGGATGCGCGCCTTCCTCGCGGTCCCGATCACTATCCGCGACACCGTATTCGGCAACCTGTATCTCACCCACGTCGATCCGGCGCTGGTGTTCTCCGAGCCCGACGAGGTTGCCGCGCGGGCCTTGGCGTTCGGGGCCGCCGTCGCCATCGACAACGCACAGCTCTTCGAACGCGAGCGGACGTCGGTGAAGTGGATGGAGGCGAGCCGCGAGATCACCACCGCGCTGCTGGCGCGTCCCGAACCGCATCGGCGCCCCCTGCAACTGATCGCCGAACGCGCGCGTCTGCTGACCGAGGCCGAACAGGCGATCGTCCTGGTGCCGGCCGACGCCGACGCGTCCGACGACGAGGTCGACACGCTGGTGGTGTCCGCCGCGGTGGGGTTGCACGCCTCTGAGGTGCTCGGGCAGCGGGTTCCGGTGCACGGCTCCACCAGCGGCACGGTGTTCCGATCCGGGGAACCGTTGATCACCGAGGAGCTGCGCTACCCGATCCAGTCCTTCACCGACGTCGGGCAGCGTCCGGCGATCCTGATGCCGCTGCGCGCCCGCGACGAGGTCGTCGGGGTGATCGCCGTCGCCCGCGGCGCCGAGCAGCCGCCGTTCAACGAGAGCTATCTGGATCTGGTCAGTGACTTCGCCACCCACGCCGCGATCGCGCTGGTGCTGGCGTCGGCGCGCGAGGACGCCCGGCGGTTGAGCATTCTGGCCGAGCGGGAACGCATCGCGCACGACCTGCACGACCACGTCATCCAACGGCTCTTCGCGGCCGGGATGAATTTGCAGGGCACCCTGGCCCGGGCGCGTTCGCCGGAGGTGGCCGACCGGCTCAACCGCACGCTCGACGATCTGCAGACGATCATCGAGGAAATCCGCACCACGATCTTCGCGCTCAAATCCCCGGTGGCCGCCAGTGGTGATTTCCGGCAGCGCATCCAGCGGGTGGTGGCCGACCTGACGGGAAACCGTGATGTCCGCACGACCCTGCGCATCGACGGGCCGATGAGCGCCGTAAGCGCCGAGCTGGCCGATCACGCCGAAGCGGTCACCACCGAAGCCGTCAGCAACGCCCTTCGTCATTCGGGAGCGTCGCGGCTGACCGTCGAGATCAGCGTCGCGGACATGTTCATCCTCAACGTCATCGACGACGGATGCGGCATACCGGCCGGCAACACCCGATACAGCGGCCTGGCCAACATGAAGCGGCGCGCCGAGCAACTCGGCGGAAGCTGTGCGATCACCGGTGGGCCCGGGGGCGGTACCCGGGTGCACTGGGTCGCCCCGATGCTCGACCACTGAGCACCGAAAAGCCTTGGCTGCAACCGCTATTGGCGGTTACTTTGGACGCGTTCGTGCGCGGTCAACAGCAGATGGTCGAATTCCGACTGGGTGTTCAGCGGCAGGCCGGCGTTGCGGAAGTCGTGGGCGATCTGCTCGGCAAGCGGTCGCAGCTTGACGTTGGCTTCCTGCGACAACCACTTGAGCAACTCGAAAGCCGCGCTGTCGCTGATGCCGTAGATCAGCATCAGCATGCCTTTGGCTTGCTCGATGCCGGCCCGATTCTCGCTGATCTCAGCGACTTTCGCGCTCATGGCGTCCTCGCGCGCCTGTTCGTAGGGCGCGGAGACCTCGATGTAGAACCCGTGCGTTCCGATCACGTCACCGTCGTCGTCGAAGAGCCGGTCTCCGACGACGACGACGTGGTGCACCTTTCCCCGGGTATCGACGATCCGGTGGCGCGTGCTGAACGCCTGGCGGGTGTGGACGATTTGATCGATGGTGGCCGCGACGTTGCCGCGGTCCTCGGGATGCTTGTGGGACAGCACCAGTTCGGTGGTCGGGGTGATGCTGCCGGGCTCGTAGCCGTGCATGCGTTGCACTTGCTCGGACCATTCCCAGCGCTGGTCGGTGAAGTAGAACCGAAACCACCCCGCCGGTTGCGCGGCGCCGCCGCCCAACGCCTCTTCAACGTTGGCGGTTTGGCCGTCGAGTTCCCATTTCATCGTGTATCCGGTCGCCAGGAGCCGGGGGTGCGGCGGCCGCATGCCGGTGTGGGTACGGCCGCCGCCCGGCCCGCCGTCGGTCAGGCGTTGATGACCTCGCGTTCCGAGGCCTTGTCGTTGATCGCCTTGTGGCCGTCGCCGCGGCCGACCGTGATCTTGCGCGGCTTGGCCTTCTCGGCCACCGGGATGTGCAGGCGCAGAACGCCTTCGGAATAGGACGCCTCGATCTTGTCGGTATCGAGGTTTTCGCCGAGTACCAGCTGGCGGCTGAACACGCCGCGCGGCCGCTCGGTGGCCAGCATCTCGCGGTTGGGGTCGACGGCCGGTCGTTCGGCGCGCACCGTCACCACATTGCGCTCGATGTCGATGTCCAGCGAGTCGGCGTCGATGCCGGGCAGGTCGAACTCGACGACGAAGTTCTCGCCTTCGCGCCATGCATCCATCGGCATCACCGCCGGACGGGCGGCGGTACCGAGGACCTGGTGGGCGAAGCGGTCGAGCTCACGGAACGGGTCTGAACGCATCAGCATGGTGGTCACCTCTCACTCCAATCTAGGCTGTGGGTCGGCAATTTCCTATGTCCAATGACATAGATTTTGTATAGCACCGTCGACAGAAAGACGCAAGTATGCTAAACAGATTTTCTAAGCGGGAAGGTAAAGGGGAGGCGCGATGGTCGACTACCGCGGTAACGCGGATGCTCCGGCGTCCGACCATGGGGTGTATGGCATCTCGGTGGCCGCCGAATTGTCCGGGACTGCGGTGCAGACGCTGCGGCTTTACGAACGCTACGGCCTGATCGCGCCGTCGCGCAGCCAAGGCGGCACCCGCCGGTACAGCGCCGATGATCTGGCCAGGATCAAGCGCATCACAGCGCTGGTCGATTCCGGGGTCAACCTGGCCGGCGTCGCGCGCATCCTCGATCTCGAGGACCACAATGCCACGTTGTCGGCGGCCAATACCGATCTGCGGTCCACCAACCGCACATTGCGAGAGGCCGCGAAAACGGCGAAGCGCTCCGAGCCGGACACCGTCTGAGCCGTCGCCGATTGCAGCGGCCCAGGCCGGGTACCCGTCCCGCTATGCGTTCTAGGAGAAGCGATGGCTGAGTTGACGGAAACCGGTGCCCAGGTCGTCGATGGCGCACGCCAAGAAGCGGACGCCTACCGGGGCGACAACGACCGGCCGCTGGGGGGCTACCTGGCCGTCATGGCCGTCTACAGCACGGTGGTGGTCGCCGCGGTGCTGGCGGCGCTGGCCACCGGTCGCACGTTGCCCACCCGGTGGCGGGTCCAGGACCTGCTCATTCTCACCCTGGGCACCCACAAGCTGTCGCGAACCCTGACCAAGGACGCCGTGACGAGCCCGCTGCGCGCGCCGTTCACCCGCTACGCGGGCACCGGCGGCCCGGCCGAAGTCCAGGAAGAGGTCCGCGAGCAAAGCCCGCTGCGGCACAGCCTGGGAGAGTTGTTGACCTGCCCGTTCTGCCTGGACATGTGGGTGGCCACCGGATTTGCCATCGGCCTGGTGTTCGCGCCGCGGTTCACCCGGCTGGTCGCCGGCGTGTTCAGCGCGCTGGCGGGCGCGGACTTTCTTCAGCTCGCCTACGCGATGGCCCAGCAGTCGGCCGAGGGCTGAACCCCGAGACGCGGTCGGCTCAGCTCGTCTTCGGCATCGGGATGCCTTCGCTGGCCGTGAACTGCGCGTCGTCCTCGGAGGTCAACCCGATCGACACGACCGAACGGGTGAACAGCGCGTCGGTCAGGTAGGCCAGCGACACCGCCCACCGGTTGACGCCGCGGGGAATCGCATACAGGTGGTAGGACCTGGTGACGGCTTTCGCGGGCAGCCCGGACAGGTGGATGTTGAGCGGATTGGCCACCGCATAGCGCGGCCCGAGGTCGACCACCAGGCCGAGGTTGCGGTGTTTGTATTCCTTACTGCTGCCATAGCCGAGGCTGGCGGCGACGTTTCGGGCCAGCGCTTTGCCCTGCCGGGTCGCGTGCTGGGCGGTCGGCGGGGTGATCTTCCCCGGCTGGGTCAGATCGGGTACCGCGGCCGCGTCACCGGCCGCGAACACCTCGGGGTGATCCGGCACCTGCAGGTCGGCCTGCACCTTGAGCCGGCCCCTTTCGGTCGGCAGCCCCAGGTCCTGGATCAGCGGTGCGCCGGTCACCCCCGTCACCCAGGCGATGGTGCGCGTGTCGATACGCGAATCATCGCTGAGCACAACGTGATCGGCGTGCGCCTCCTTGAGGGTGATGCCGAGCCGGACGTCGATTCCGCGCTTGCGCAACACCTTGAGCGCGGCGTCACCCAGCCGCTTTCCCACCTCCGGCATCACCTGGTCGGCCAGGTCCAGCAGCAGGAACCGCACCTCGGCGCGGTTGAAGCCCATCTGTTTGGCCGCCGCGTCGGCCAGCGCCCGCAGCTGTGCGACCAGTTCGGTCCCCGAATACGACGCGCCCACCACCACGACCGTGCGCCGGGCGGCGGCCGCTCGAGGATCGTCCTCGATGTTGGCCAGCTCCAGTTGTTCGACGAAGTGGTCGCGCAGGTACAGGGCCTCGGCGGTGGTCTTCAACCCGCGCGCGTGCCTTGCCAGCCCCGGCACATCGAACAGCCGGGTCACCGACCCCGGCGTCAGCACCAGCCGGTCCCAGGACATCGAATGGCTGCGCTCTTCGGGATCGCAATAGGTCAGCGTGCGCTGGGTGAAATCCACTGCGTCCACGCGGCCACGCACCGCGCGCACCCCCTTGAGCGAATTGGCCAGGGGGACAGCGACAAAGCGGGCATCGACGACCCCGCCGGCGACGTCGGGCAACAGCGGCGTGTACAGCATGTAGTCGACCGGGGAGATCATCGTGATGTCGACGGGGACGCGTCGCCGGCGCATGATGCGGGCCAGGCGACGGGCGCAGGTGAATCCGGTGAAGCCGCTTCCCACGATCACAATGGAGGTCACCGTCCCGAGTGTAGGCGTGTATCGGAGACGGGTCGCGAGGCCCGTCCCGTCTTGGTATCCGGTGGCCGCGAAAGACATTGGCTGGGAAGGGTTTCTGACGTCAGGGTTGGCTACGGAGGGTTCGGGCTCTGCGGGTAGCCCGGGTGACGGGCCGGTATCCCTCGGACCGGTTCGTTAAGCGGCCTTGCGCTTCGTTGGATGGCCCATAGACTTCTCGTTGGGCGTTTGCATTCGCACGCGTATGGATGGCGCCATGAAGGCGAGAAGGGGCTCTGCGGGCCAGGCGGCTCCGGGGGTGAACTTATGCGGGAAGGCAATGCCACGATCGTCGCTCAGCTCGTAGAGCTGGTGGCGAATCTGCAGCGCGAACAAAGCGATACCGCGTCCGGGTTGCACGAGCTCATCGACAGCGGGGTCGACCACGTCACCGGCTCCCAGTACGCCGGTATCACCCTGGCCGAGGAGAACAAGTCGGTCAGCAGCGTGGTCGCCACGCATCGTTACCCGATGGTGCTCGACGCGATCCAGAACAGCGCCGGCGAAGGGCCGTGTCTGGCGGCCGCCTGGGAGCACCACATCATGCACATCGCCGACCTGAACGCCGAACAGCGCTGGTTGCGCTATCGCCGGTTGGCGCTCGAGCGGACGCCGATCCGCTCGATCCTGTCGTACGAATTGTTCATCGACGGCACCAGCATGGCAGCGCTCAACTTCTATGCCGAGCGCCCGCAGGCCTTCAGCGAGGACGCCGTGGAGGTCGGGGCGGTGTTCGCAACGCACATCGCGCTGGCGTGGTCGATGATGCGCCGGCAGGACCAATTTCGCAGCGCCTTGGCATCCCGCGACATCATCGGCCAGGCCAAGGGCGTGGTCATGGAGCGATTCAACCTCGACGCCGTCGAAGCGTTCGAACTGCTCACCCGGGTCTCGCAGAAATCCAACATCAGGCTCATCGACATCGCGGCGGCGCTGATAGACAGCGAGCACCCGCTCAAGGGCCACCGCCACTGACCACGAGTCTCGGGGCAGTTCGGCACGACGATCAAAACTGCTGGCGCCCAAGATCTTTGGTTTGATCATTCGCGGGCACTGCGCCGTGGCCGCCTGGCTGAAACGCGGCCGGCCGCGATCATTGCCCGCCGGCTCGCCGTCGAGCGCTGCCCGCGCCGGATGAGCCCCCAGCCGCGGCGCGGTTTCGACGAGTGCAAGACGGGTATGTGCCAGCCGTATGAAGGCTGTTACCTGGCAGGGCAAGCGCGACGTGCGGGTGGATTCGGTGCCCGACCCGAAGATCGAGCAACCGACGGATGCCATTGTGGAAGTCACCTCGACCAACATCTGCGGCTCCGACCTGCACCTCTACGAGATCCTCGGAGCGTTCATGAACCCCGGCGACATCCTCGGGCACGAAGCGATGGGCATCGTGCGGGAGGTCGGCGCGCAAACAGGCGACCTGCGGGTGGGGGACCGGGTCGTCATCCCGTTCCAAATCTCCTGCGGCAGTTGCCACATGTGCGGCCAGCAGCTCTACACCCAGTGCGAGACGACGCAGGTGCGCGACCAGGGCATGGGGGCGGCGCTGTTCGGCTATTCGGAGCTCTACGGTGAAATCCCGGGCGGCCAAGCCGAGCTGCTACGCGTGCCCCAGGCCCAATTCACTCACATCAAAGTGCCTGTGGGCCCGCCGGATTCGCGGTTCGTCTACCTATCGGACGTGTTGCCCACCGCATGGCAGGCGGTCGCCTACGCCGACATTCCGGACGGTGGCTCGGTGACGGTGCTCGGGCTGGGTCCCATCGGTGACATGGCCGCCCGCATCGCCGACCACCTGGGCTACCGCGTCATCGCCGTCGACCTGGTGCCCGAACGGCTGGGCCGCGCCGCCAAACGCGGCATCCACACCATCGATCTGGGGCGGCTCGACTCCTCAATCGGTGACGCGATCCGCGACCTGACCGACGGCCGGGGAACCGACTCGGTGATCGACGCGGTGGGCATGGAGGCCCACGGCTCGCCGGCCGCCAAACTGGCGCAGCAGGTGACCGGCGTGTTGCCGGATGCGTTGGGCAAGCGGCTGATGCAGACCGCCGGGGTGGATCGGCTCAACGCCCTGTACTCGGCCATCGACATCGTGCGGCGCGGCGGAACGATCTCGCTCAGCGGCGTGTACGGCGGGACCGCCGACCCGCTACCGATGCTCACCCTGTTCGACAAGCAGGTGACGCTGCGGATGGGGCAGGCCAACGTCAAGCGGTGGGTCGACGACATCATGCCGCTGCTGACCGATGACGACCCGCTCGGCGTCGACAACTTCGCCACCCACGTGCTGCCGTTGGACCAGGCCCCGCACGCCTACGACATCTTCCAGAAGAAGCAGGACGGTGCGGTCAAGGTCATACTCAAGCCGTGATCACCTATGCCACAAGGCTTTCCGCTCAGTTCCGGCAACGCGAGGCGTGGCCCACAGTTTGACGGCGGCGACAGCAGGGTATTGAAAGCGCCATGACCACCGCAGACGCCCTCGCTCCCACGCCCACCGGAGAGGTGTGGCCGGGCCGGGCCTACCCGCTGGGCGCGACCTATGACGGCGCGGGCACCAACTTCGCCGTATTCAGCGAGGTGGCCGAGCGGGTAGAGCTGTGCCTGTTCGACGCCGAGGGCGTCGAGAGCCGCGTCACCCTGCCCGAAATCGACGGCTTCATTTGGCACGCCTACATCCCCAACATCGAACCGGGCCAGCGCTACGGCTACCGCGTCTACGGTCCGTACGACCCGCAGGCGGGGCTGCGCTGCAACCCGAACAAGCTGCTGGTCGACCCGTACTCGAAGGCCATCGACGGCTCCTTCGAGTGGAACCAGTCGCTGTTCAGCTACAACTTCGGTGACCCCGACAGCCGCAACGACGACGACTCGGCGGAAAGCATGCCCAAGTCGGTGGTGATCAACCCCTACTTCGACTGGGGCAACGACCGTCCACCGGATCACCAATACGCCGACACGGTGATCTATGAGGCGCACGTCAAGGGGCTCACCCAGACCCACCCCGACATCCCGGAACCGCTGCGCGGCACCTATGCCGCGGTGGCGCACCCGGTGATCATCGAGCACCTCAAGGAACTCGGTGTCACGGCCATCGAATTGATGCCGGTGCACCACTTCGCCAACGACTCGACCCTGGTCGACAAGGGGCTGTCCAACTATTGGGGTTACAACACGATCGGGTTCTTCGCGCCCGACTTCAAGTACTCCAGCTCCACCACGCCCGGCGGGCAGGTCCAGGAGTTCAAGGCCATGGTGCGCTCGCTGCACGATGCCGGCATCGAGGTCATCCTCGACGTGGTCTACAACCACACGGCCGAGGGCAACCATCTGGGCCCAACGTTGTCGATGCGGGGCATCGACAACGCCGCGTACTACCGGCTGGTCGACGACGACAAGCAGTACTACATGGACTACACCGGCACCGGCAACAGCCTCAATGTCGGGCATCCGCATGCGCTGCAGCTGATCATGGACTCGCTGCGGTACTGGGTCACCGAGATGCATGTCGACGGGTTCCGCTTCGACCTGGCCTCGACGCTGGCCCGCGAGTTCTACGACGTCGACCGCCTGGCGACGTTTTTCGAACTCGTGCAACAGGATCCGACCGTCAGCCAGGTCAAGCTGATCGCCGAGCCGTGGGACGTCGGCCCGGGCGGCTATCAGGTGGGTAACTTCCCGCCGCAGTGGACCGAGTGGAACGGCAAGTACCGGGACACCGTCCGCGACTTCTGGCGCGGCGAACCCGCCACCCTCGACGAGTTCGCCTACCGGCTGTCCGGGTCGGCGGACCTCTACGAGCACACCGCGCGCCGGCCGGTGGCCTCGATCAACTTCGTCATCGCCCACGACGGCTTCACGCTGCGTGACCTGGTGTCCTACAACGAAAAGCACAACGAGGCCAACGGCGAGGACAACAACGACGGCGAAAGCCACAACCGGTCCTGGAACTGTGGTGTGGAGGGCCCCACCGACGACGAGCAGGTCAACGCGCTGCGTGCCCGCCAGCAGCGCAACTTCCTGACCACGCTGCTGTTGTCCCAGGGCGTACCGATGATCTGTCACGGCGACGAACTCGGGCGCACCCAGAACGGCAACAACAACGGCTACTGCCAGGACAACGAGCTCACCTGGATCGACTGGGACAACGCCGACGCCGGATTGCTGGAATTCACCAAGACGGTCTCGGCGCTGCGCGCCGAGCATCCCGTGTTCCGCAGGCGCCGATTCTTCTCCGGAAAGCCGGTGGGCCGGCGCGGGCAGGACGGCTTGCCGGACATCGCCTGGTTCACCCCCGAGGGCACCGAGATGACCGACGAGGACTGGGGCGCCAGCTTCGCCAAATCCGTTGCGGTGTTCCTCAACGGCCACGGCATCCCCGACCGCGATGCGCGAGGCCAGCGGGTGTTGGACGACTCGTTCCTGCTGTGCTTCAACGCCCACTACGAGCCGATCGAATTCACCCTGCCACCAAAGGAATTCGGCGCCGCCTGGGAGGTCGTGGTGTTCACCGGACCCGAAGAGACCACGCCGGCCGAGGAGGTGCCCGGCGGTGGCCGGCTCAACGTGGAAGCGCACACCGCCGTGGTGCTGCGGGCCCTGCCCTCGGACTAGCCTTTCGCGGCACCCGTAGCTGCGTTCCCCTGGCTGCATCCCCCCGTTTCTGCGGATCGAGCGGATAGCTCGCGCCGAATAGGCGACATCGGTTAACTTTTTGCGCACAACTATTTTGCCGCGCAGATGCCGCCGACCGCGGCCTCGCCAGACCCACTGCCGGGGATGAAAGGGACAGCCGATGGACAGGGCCGCCCTCGGCGCGCGTGCGGAATCGGCTGCGGAATCGGCATTGCAGCGGTCGGCCCGGACGGCCCCGCTGGCGGTGCTCGTCATTGCCGCCGTGACCTGGCTCGGCTGGTCGACCGGGGTTGACGGGCTGACGCGGATCTATCCGAGTTGGCCGCCGATGACGCCGTGGACCGCGTTATGGCTGGCGGCGTTGGGCGCCGCGATTTTGGCGCAGTCAGGCCACCCGTCGCCCAACCGCATCTGGGTCGGACGTGCTCTGGCCCTGATGGTGGGTGTGTTGGCCGTCGTGATCCTGCTCGAGTACACCCCCATCGGGTCGCTCGGTGTCGACCAGGTGCTGTTCGGGGACGCGGTGCGCGGTCGGCAAACCTCGTGGCCGGGACGTCCCAGCCCGCAGACCGCGGCGCCGGTGCTGCTGCTGGCCGTCGCCGTCGCGCTGATCCGAGTGGATCGCGGCACTCGCACGCTCTGGCCGGTGTGCCTGGCGGGCAGTGGGGCCATTCCGCTCGTCACCGTCGGCGCCTACCTGTTCGATGCGCTCGCGCTTGTTGGTGTTTCGCCCTCGACCGGCCAGGCGCTCTCGACGGCATCGGCGCTGCTGGTGCTCATCGCGGCGACGTCGCTGGCGCGACCCGACCGTTTTCCGGTCGCGTGGCTGCTCGCCCGTCCCGATCGGCGGTCATTGGTGCGGCTGGCGGGAATCCTTGCCGGTTTTCCTCTTGTGGTGGCGCTGTCGAGACCGGCGTTTTTGGCGTTCGGTCTGGGCGAGCACGCCGAGTGGACATTCTCAATCCTGTTCAGCACCTTCATCGTCGGCGTGGTCACGTTCTACTTCAGCCAGCGAGAGCAGCAGCTGCTGATCGCCAAGGAGCTCGCCAGTGCGCAACGCGCCGAGGCCGAGGCGCGCTACCGCATTCTCGCCGACAACGCGGTGGACATCATCGTGCACTTTCGCGGGGGTGAGATCGCGTGGGTCTCGCCGTCCGTGCAGGCCGCGCTGGGCGGCCCGCTGCAGCGCTGGACGGGTTCGGCGTTCGCCGATCGCATCCACCCCGAGGACCGCGACAAGCTCGTTGCCGCCGTGCGCCGGATCGCCGGCGGCGAACAGGTTCTGCAACGGTTCCGGGTGTCTTCGGTCGACGGGGAGTACCACTGGGTCGACGGCCACGGAAGGCCCTACACCGACGCCGAGGGCAAAACCGATGGGCTGATCGCGGCGCTACGCGTCGTCGACGATCAGGTCGAGGCCGAGCAGCGGCTGGAACGGCTGGCGCGGTTCGACACCCTTACCGGGCTGGTGAACCGGGCCGAGGCGCTCAGCCGGCTCGAATCCGCACTGGCGCAGCCGCAACCCGCCGGCACGCACGTCGGCGTCCTGTTCTGCGACGTCGACCATTTCAAGGCGATCAACGACACCTGGGGACACGGCATGGGCGACTTCGTGCTGGCAACCCTGGCGGCGCGGATCCGGGCGAGCGTTCGCCGCGGCGACACGGTCGGGCGGACGGGAGGCGACGAGATACTGGTGTTATTGCCCGACGTTCGCAGCACCGACGAGCTCGCCCAGATCGCCGAAAAGATTCGCGGTCGGGTCGCCGAACCGATCCACTTGTCCGGCAACATGATTCGCGCGACATTGAGCATCGGTGCCACCCTCGCCCGTTCGGGCGAGTCCGTCGACACGGTCACCGCGCGCGCGGACGAGGCCATGTACGGGGCCAAATCGGGTGACCGCAACACCGTCGTTCCGAACTAAGCGGCCCAGTGATCACCACGCGGCGCCCGCCATCCGGTAGGTTTCTCGCGACAGCGTCTTGCGTTACAAGAGAGGGCGAATATGTCAAGGACAGTGGTGATCGGCGCCTCCAGCGGTCTGGGGCGTTGCATAGGTGTCGGTCTCGCGCAGCGCGGTGATCAGGTCGCGCTGCTTGCCCGGCGCCGGGAGCGCATCGAGGCCGCGGCCAAGGACGCCGGCCCGAACGCCGTCGCCATCGAATGCGACGTCACCGACCAGGCGTCGTGCCGTTCGGCCATCGACCGCGCCGCCGACGCGCTCGGCGGCATCGACAATGTGGTCTACACGCCGGCCGTCGGGCCGCTGGTCCGCATGGTCGACACCGACGCCGACACCTGGCGGCGGATCTTCGACACCAACGTCATCGGGGCGTCGCTGGTGACCGCCGCGGCGGTGCCGCACCTGACCGCGTCGGCCGGCAAGGCGGTCTACCTGTCCTCCGACGCCGGCACCTTCGGGCCGCCGTGGCCGGGCCTGGGCGCGTACGGCGTCAGCAAGGCGGCCCTGGAACGGTTGGTGGAGGCGTGGCGGGCCGAGCACTCCGACATCGGCTTCACCAACCTGATCGTCGGGGAGTGCGCGGGCGGCGAGGGCGACGGTCAGACCGGTATGAACGAAGGCTGGGACATGGACCTCGCGATGAAGGCGGTCCCGCTGTGGTCCTCGCGCGGTTGCATGCCCGGCAAGTTGATGCCCGTCGAAGACCTGATCGACGTGGTGCACACGATCCTGCGGACCAACTCCTCGACGTCGATGCCGCTGGTGGTGGCGCGCGGCGCGCCAGCCAGCCCCGCGGCGTTCGCCGAGGCCAATCAGTCGTAAGCCGGCAGCTCAGCGGCCGAGCTTCTCCTTGGCCAGGTCGGTCACGAAGCGCGCCGCCGAGGTGGGCCGGAAGGCCAGGGCCGCCTCGGTGAGCGCGTCACGGGATGCGCTGGGCAGCTCGATGTCGGCCGCCGCGACGTTGAACTCCAGCTGCTCGACGGACGAGGCGCCGGGAATGGCGACCACGCCCGGATAGCTGATCAGCCAGGCCAGGGCCACCTGCGCCGGCTTGGCGTCGACGTCCTTTGCGACATCGCGCAGCAGCTGCAGCAGCGGCTCGATGCGGCGCAGGTTTTCGGTGCCGAACCGGGAATTCACCGCGCGCACGCCGCCCGGACGGTTGTCCACGCCGTACTTACCGCCCAGCAGTCCCTGTTCCAGCGGGCTGTAGGCGATCACGATGCGGTTCTCCCGCTCGGCGAACGGCACCAGATTCTTCAGCGCCTTCGGGTAGGCGAGCGAGAAGTGCACCTGGTTGCTGATCACCGGGCGGCCCAGCGCGGCGTCGGCCTTCTGCCAGCGCTGCAGCGAATAGTTCGAGACGCCGGCGGCGCCGATCTTGCCGTCATCGAGCAGGTCACGCATGCCCGGCATGATCACCGAGTCGGGGAACACCGGGTTGGGCTGGTGGATCTGATAGAGCGGGATGCGGTCCAGCCCCAGCCGCTGCGCGCTGGCGCGGGCGCGTTGCTTGACCACCGCGGGGAAGGGCGCGACCGGCATGATCTTGCTGGCCACCGCCACCTCGGCGCGCTCGTCGCCTAGCGCCTCGCCCAGGATCCGCTCGCTTTTGCCCAGGCCGTACACCTCGGCCGTGTCGAACAGCGTCACCCCCAGGGCGCGGGCGCGGCGCACGATGTCACCCGCGGCGCCGGCGGCGTAGCTGTCGCCGTAACCCCACTCGCGTGAACCGAACTGCCAGGTGCCCAGGCCGATCCGGCTGACCCGGCCGACCCCGTCGACGTCGACAAACTTCATGCGGACAGCCTACTTAGCCGGGGATCTTGCCGAGGATGTAGTTGGCGATGCTGACCGCGGCCGCGCGGGGTGGCGCGCTGTCCGTGGTGCCGCTGGCGGACACGTTCAGGTCGATCACGACGTTGGCCTTGGCCGCGATCGCCCGTGCCGAGCGCACCTGGATGCCCTTGGGCGTCAGGTCCAGGGTGGTGATGCCATTGCCGGCGTCGGCGGGGGCGCTCACCGACATCGGGATCGGCTGCCCGCCGGGAGCGGAGACGGTGATGGTCGAGCCGCCGCACTTGTGCCATCCCGACAGCAGGGTGGCCAGCTGTGCCTGGGCCGCGCCCGGATCGCGGAACGCCGCGACGCCCTGGATGACCTGCATGGACTTCAGCATGCTGCGGGTGTCGGTGAACTCACCGGCGTGATATCCGGCCAACACCCCGGGGGTGTAGGCGTCCGGGCTGCCGGCGGCGATGCTTTCCCAGCACTCCGGGCGGTCGATGCTGCCGTCGTCCGGGGAGCGACCGGGGCTGTTCCAGGTCGGACCGACGTCTAGATTCGCGTCGCCGGTGATGTTGCGCAGCGCATCGAGCCCGGGCAGCAGGGTGGCGATGGTCTCCGGCGGCACGGTGGGCGGCGGCGGCCCGGCGGCCGTGCTGGAGCCGGGGGATGTCCGGTGCGACGAGGTCGAGCCGCCCAGCGTGGCCCATCCCGCCAGGGCGACGACCGCCAACAGGATGAAGATGTACGACAGCGTCACGCCCACCAGCGCACGGTCGCGGCCGAGTTCGCCGGAGCGACGGATCTGCGCCAGCCCGAGGTGCCCCAGGATCGCCCCCGCGGGCGCAAACAGGAACGCGAAGACCAGCGACAGGGTGGCCAGGGTGTTGACGGGCGGCCGATAGGGCGCGGGCGCGGGCGCGGGCGGCGGCGGGTACGGCGGCGGCGTCGCCGGAAGCGGTTCGACGTCGGGGGGCGGGAGGCGGCCCAGCGGGTCGTAACTCAGCGGGTTCTGCCAATACGGGTCCTGCGGGTGGGTCACGCAGCGCCTCCTTCGGGAGAACCTGCCCGAAATGTAGCCGACAAGGGCGTGGGGCTAAACCGCGGCCGTCACAGGCGCGGTTTGGCGATGCCGACCACGTAGGGCGCCTCGACGAACGTCAGGTAGACCCGATGCGGCCCGACGGCCATGCCCGACAGGCGCGCCGGCTGCGCGTCGGGAGGCAGCCCCGACCGGTAATCGATGGTGCGCAGCACGGGAATTCGCCCGTCGGGAAAGCCGGTGAAGCTGGCGGTCTCGAGCGTCACCAGTTCGTGGTCGGTGGCGGCGTAGATCCTGGTGTCGTCGGTGCCGAGTGCGCGGATCGGCGCCGGCAATCGCGCGCTGGCCAGTACCTCCATGCCCCGTCCGCCGCGGCGCGAGTCGACGGCGCGCACGGTGTCGTCGTCGTGTCCGGCGACGTAGCTGCGGGTGACCGCGGTGCCGTCACCCGCCGAAACCGCGACGTCGATGGTCAGGGAGCCGTGCTGCGCCGGCGGTGATGTCGTGCCCTTGAAATGCCGGATGCTCGACGCTCCATACAGGTGGTAGTCGAGTTCGCGTCCGCGGTTGGCGCCGTCGATGGTGTCGGCGCTGGTGTCGGTGGTCGCCGTGGGCAGCTTGCGGTAGCCGTACTGGTCCACCGGTGTCACCGCCATCCCATCGGCCGACAGCGCCAGCAGCATGCGCAAGCCCGCGTCTTCGGCCAGGTAGGCCGGCGCCGGTCCCGCGTCGAAATCGTCGACCTGGCGCAGACTTTCCAGGTCGACGGCGGCGACCTTGCCGCGGTCGGGCTGCGGCACGAACACCATCCGCTGGTCCTTCTGGCTGATCTGCATGTTGCGCCCGGATGCCATGGGTGCCGAGAAGCGCGTCTTGGCGTCGCTGCCGCGATCGCCGGCGGTGACCTCGGCCAACCGGTGATCGCCGGTGAGCGCGATCAGGGCGCCCGTGCCGTAGGACCACACCGGTTCGTGCAATGGGACAGCTACCCGCCAGACGTCGACCGCGGGCGCGCTCTCCAGCGACGCGCCCGGCCGCGAACAGGCTGTGGTCAGCGAGGCCGCCGCCAGCCCGCCGACGACCGCGCAGCGCAGCAACGCCCGGATGCGCTGGCCCGTGCGAAGTTCGGCGCCCATCGACCACCCAATCCTTTCGATGGTTTGTCCAGGACATACCCCGCGCGGGCGCCGCCACACCCCGTTTGGCGGTCGGATTGGTCGGGTAGCCGACTCGGGAGCGCGCACAGCCCGCGCGCCGCACCAAAGATGGGAGGGACACTGTGGCACCGAACGCCATCCAGTCGCCCACCGACGTGGTCGACTTTCTCGTCAGTCAGCATCAGCAGATCAAGGCGATGTTCGCCGAAACCCTGGCGGCGTCCGGAAAGGCGCGCGAGAAGGCCTTTGTCGAGCTGCGGCGCCTGCTCGCCGTGCACGAAACCGCCGAGGAAGAAATCGTTCACCCGCGCGCCAAGCGCAAGATCTCTGGCGGCGCCACCGTCGTCGACAATAGGCTGCGCGAAGAGCACGAGGCCAAGACCGTCCTGCAGAAGCTAGAAAAGCTCGACGTCGACAGCGAGGAGTTCACCCGCGAATTGACGAAGCTGCGCGACGCGGTGATCGAACACGCCGAGCATGAGGAGCATGACGAATTCGCCAAGCTCGGTGAGGAATTGAGCGGCGACGAGCTGGAACGGATGGGCCGCGCCGCCAAGCTCGCCGAAGCGATCGCCCCCACCCGCCCGCACGCCGGTGTGGAATCCCAGGCGGCCAACCTGGCCGCGGGACCGTTTGCCGCGATGCTCGACCGGGCCCGCGACGCCATCATGGGCAAGGGCTGAGGCAGCCACCCCTGGCGTGTACCCCCGCTCGGTGGGGAGCGGGGGTATCCACGCCGCTGGGAAGGAGATCATGGCCGCAACGTCGAAAGCTCCCGGTGCCGACCGCTATCTCCCGCAGGACCGCGGCCTGGACTCCTTGCGGACGGCGGCCGAATTATGCCACGGCTGTTCGCTTTTCGAAGACGCCACCCAGACGGTGTTCGGCAACGGGCACCCTGGCGCGCCGATCATGCTGGTGGGCGAGCAGCCCGGCGATCAGGAGGATCGCGCCGGTGAGCCGTTCGTCGGCCCGGCCGGGCGTCTGCTCGACCGCGCCCTCGAGGACGCCGGCATCGAGCCGGCGCTGGTCTATGAGACCAACGCGGTCAAGCACTTCAAGTTCACCCGCAAGGGCGGGAAGCGGCGCATTCACCAAAAGCCCGGCCGCACCGAGGTCGTCGCCTGCCGGCCCTGGCTCATCGCGGAGATCGAAGCGGTGCGGCCGCAGGTCATCGTGTGCCTGGGTGCCACCGCCGCACAGTCGTTGCTGGGCAACACTTTTCGGGTGTCCACCCAGCGCGGCCAGCAGTTGCGGTTGCCCTCATCGGTCGACGTGCACGTGGAGCCCGCACCGACCGTGGTCGCGACGGTACATCCCTCGGCGGTGTTGCGCGACCGCAGCGACCGACACGACGAGGTCTACAAGTCGTTCGTCGACGACCTGCGCAGTGCGGGTTCGGGCGTCACCAAGCGCGGCTGAGGCCCGAACCCGCCCGCGGGTCAACTCTTCTTGTGCGGCAAGAACTCCTGCGCCTTGGTCTTGAGGCCGACCTTGACGAAGCCCACCCGGTCCTCGTCACCGGAGAGCACCGCCGCGGTCGCCGACTTGAACTGCTCCCACGTCGCGTGCGGCGGGATCGGCGGCATGTCGGGGTCGGTGTGCACGTCCAGCACCGTGGGACGGTCCGCCGACAGCGCGTTGCGCCAGGCGTCCGACAGTTCCTCCGGATCCTTGATCGCCATCGCGTTCAGGCCCAGGCTGGCGGCGAAGGCGGCAAAGTCGATATCCGGAAGATTCTGGGATTCAGCGAATTTCGGGGCGCCGGCCATGGCGCGCATTTCCCAGGTGACCTGGTTGAGGTCGTTGTTGTGCAGGATCGCGATGATCAGGCGCGGGTCTTTCCATTCGTTCCAGTACCGCTTGATCGTGATCAGCTCGGCCATGCCGTTCATCTGCATGGCGCCGTCACCGCTGAACACGATGACGGGCCGGTCCGGGTGGCCGAATTTCGCGCCGATCCCGTACGGAACCCCGGGGCCCATCGTGGCCAGCGTGCCCGACAGCGAGCCCCGCATGTTGCCGCGGAACCGCAGGTTGCGCGCGTACCAGTTGGCGGATGAGCCGGAATCGGCTGCGACGATGGCATTTTCGGGCAGCTGGGGCGACAGCTCGGAGAACAATCGCAGCGGGTTGACCGGGTTCGCGCTGACCATCGCCTCCTTGTCCATGGTCTCCCACCAGCGGGCCACGGTCTTCTCGATGCCCTCGCGCCAGGACCGGTCCTCCTTGCGGCGCAGGTGCGGGATCAGCGCCCGCAGCGCGGTCTTCGCGTCGGCGACGAGGTTGACCTCGTAGGGGTAGCGCATGCCGATCATCCGGCCGTCGACGTCGATCTGCACCGCGCGGGCCTGACCGAATTCGGGCAGGAACTGGGTGTACGGGAAGCTGGACCCGACCGTCAGCAGCGTGTCGCAGTCGCGCATCATCTCGTAGCTCGGCCGCGTCCCGAGCAGCCCGATCGAGCCGGTGACCCAGGGCAATTCGTCCGACAGGACGTCCTTGCCCAGCAGGGCCTTGGCCGCTCCCGCGCCAAGCAGGTCGGCCACCTCGGCCAGCTCTTCGTGGGCTCCGCGCGCGCCGGTACCCACCAGGATGGCGACCTTCTTGCCGGCGTTGAGCACGTCGGCCGCCCGCGCGATGGCGGTGTCGTCGGGCGCGATCTCCGGGTACTCGATGCCGAGGCTGGAGGGCACCATCTTGAACGCGTGCTCGGGCGGCGAGTACGGCAGCTCCTGGACGTCGCTGGGGATGATCAACGCGGTCGGGGCCCGTTGGGTCATCGCTATCCGGATGGCGCGGTCGAGCACGTTGGGCAATTGCTCGGGGACGGTGACCATTTGGACGTAGTCGCTGGCCACGTCCTTGAAGAGGTTCAGCAGGTCGACCTCCTGCTGATAGTTTCCGCCCATCGCGCTGCGGTTGGTCTGGCCGACGATGGCCACCACCGGGACGTGGTCGAGCTTGGCGTCGTAGAGGCCGTTGAGCAGATGGATTGCTCCGGGGCCGGATGTGGCCGCGCAGACCCCGACCCGGCCAGTGAATTTCGCGTAGCCGACCGCCTCGAAGGCGCTCATCTCCTCGTGGCGCGACTGGATGAATTTGGGTTTGTTGTCCGCGCGGCCCCACGCGGCCAGTAGCCCGTTGATGCCGTCGCCGGGATACCCGAATACATGTTCAACGCCCCACGCCCGCAAGCGCTCCAGCAAATAATCGGAAACCTCTTTTTTGGACATGTTTTCCCTCCTCGGCAGACGGTTCTACTGTGCTGGCGGGTGGGCGTGTGTGGCTATTGTTTGAACCACCTGCATGGCACCGCCGACGGTGCGCGCGCCCACCGAGCGCGGCTCCCGCTGACGGGCGTGACATATGCAGGCTGCCACCGCATGGGCGGCTTCGGCACTTCCCACCCGAGCCGTATTACCCGGATCGGGCCGTGTTATTCGCCGAAACGACGCCGGCGGGGCCGACTCTCAGCCAGTTTTCAGCTGACGAGTGTGCAACGGCGCCCGGCGGCGCGACCGGAACGGTCGGCGCCGGGATCAAAAGCCTTGTGGCACACCGTTTCCGAGGTAACCCAGGCCCGCTTCACGCACCGCGGCCGGATCCAGCGAGTTTCTGGCATCGATGACGACGGCCAGCGGCGCGTCCTGCGCGATGACTTGCCAGTCGAGCCCGCGGAATTGCGGCCATTCGGTCAGCACGACGATCGCGTCGGCGGCCTTGGCGGCGCGATAGGGGTCGTCGACCGCCGTGACCCCGCTTTGCTGCAAGACGGTGGGATCGATGTTGGGCAATTGCGGGTCAAAACCCACCACCTGGGCGCCGGCCGCAGTGAATTCTTCGCATGCGGCCAGCGCAGGCGAGTCGCGAGTGTCGCTCGTGGCGGCCTTGAACGTGAGGCCCAAAGCGGTGATCCGACAGCCCGACAACGGTCGGCCAAACGTTTGCCGCAGGGCGGTGACGATCCGTTGCGCCTGCCCGGTATTGGTGCGCCGGGCCGCTTCGACCTCCGCGAAGGAAACCTCGTGCCGGTGTGCGATGTGCACCAGCGCCGCGGTGTCCTTCGGCAGACACGAACCGCCCCAACCGGGGCCCGGGCGCAGGAACTCCGGCCCGATGCGCCGATCGGCGCCCATGCAGCAGGTCACGTCGTTGATGTCGGCGCCCACCCGCGCGGACAGTGCCGCCAGCGAATTCGCGTAGGACAGCTTGACCGCGAGGAAGGCGTTGCTGGCGTACTTGGCGAGCTCGGCACTCTCGGGGCTCATGCGCAGCACGCGGTGCGCGGTGAAACCGTACGACTGCTGTACCAGTTGGGCCGCCAGTTCATCGTCGGTGCCGATCACCAGTCGGTCCGGATGACTGAAATCGTCGACGGCGCGCCCCTCGCGGAGGAACTCCGGAGTGGAAACGACACGAATGCCCTTGTGGCAGAGCCGCCGCCCCATGAGGGAGGTGGTACCGACCGGCACGGTGGACTTCAACGCGACGATGGCCCCGCGCCGCAGCACACCGCTGAGGCCGTCGACCACCGATTCGACGGCGCCCAGGTCCGCGGCACCGTCGGCGGCGCTGGGGGTGGGGACGCAGACGAACACGACGTCCCGGTCGGCCAACGCGGCGAAGTCGGTGCTGAAACTCAGCGTGCCGCGCGCGAGTCCGTCGCTCAGCAATTCGGTCAGTCCGGGTTCATCGATGACCGAGACCCCGGTGGCGAGTTTGCGCACCCGGTGCGGGTCGGCGTCCACCGCAACGGTATTCAGTCCTTGCCCGGCCACACAGACCGCGGTGGTCAAACCGACGTAACCGACGCCCACCACACCGACGAGAGGCTTGCTGCTCATGCCGGCTCGCCCAGGACATCGTGGCTTGCGGACAGCACCCGGTCGACGGTGATCGACAGCAGGCCCTCGTCGGGCACCGCGGCGTGGGGGTCGCCGCTGCGGCCCGCCCACAGCGCGGCGTGCGGCGCGGGCCCGCGCGGGCCCCAATGGCGGGGCGAGGTGGGGCCGAACAGCACCACCGACGCGGTTCCGGTCGCGGCGGCCAGGTGCGCCACACCGGTGTCACCGCAGATGACCAGCCGGCTGTCGCTGATCAACGCGGTCAGCGCGGGCAGGTCGAGCAGTCCGGACACGACGGCGGTGCGCGGCAACCGGGCGGCGCTGGCGACGGCGTGGGCCAGGTCGAATTCGCTCGGCGATCCGGTGACGACGATCTCGTAGCCCTCGTCGCGCAATGCGGCGGCCACCGCGGCGAACCGTTGCGGTGGCCACTGCCGCGCCGGCGCCGACGCGCCGGGATGGATCACGACCGCCCCGGTCTGGTCGCGGGGAAGTGGTGGGCGGGGTAGCAGCGTGTCGGTCAAATCGCAAGGGATTCCGGCCCATTCGAGCAACGCGCACCACCGGTGCATCTCATGCAGATCGGCGCGCCAGCGCGGGCCCGCCACGCCGGGATGGCAATGGTGACAATGACTGATCACCGACTGCGGTTCCCAGGCCAGCAGGTGCTCGATGCTCTGCGGTCCGCAGCCATGCAGGTTGATCGCCAGCTCCGGCGGGCCGCCCAGCGGCTGGACGTCGCCCAGCTCGTTGGTGGGCAACAACTCGTCGATCGCGCCGGTGAGCATGGCCAGGTCGCGGTAGCGGTCGGGGGCGGCGAGCATCACCCGCGCCCCCGGATAGTGTCGCCGCAACCCACGCAGCGCCGGCACCGCCGTGAGCAGGTCGCCGAGCCCCAGGGCGCGCAGCACCACGATCCTGCCCGGCGCACCGGCGTCGAGAGTCGCTGCGCCCCTTAGGGCCACGACGACTCCGTCGAGGCGCAGACCACCATCTCACGCACCTCACAGCCGGCCGGTTGGGAAAGCGCGAAGAGCACGGTCTGGGCGACGTCTTCGGGCTGATTGAGCTTGGCGTCCGCCGGCGGCTTGTACTGCTCGGGGCGCCCGTCGAAGAACGGGGTGTGCATGCCGCCGGGGATCAGTAACGTCACGCCCACCTGTCCGGCCAGCTCGGCCGCCAGCGCGCGAGTGAAACCGACGACCCCGAACTTCGACGCGCAGTAGGCGGTGGCGTCGCTGACCGCCTTGATGCCCAGCGTGGAGGCGCAGGTGACGATGCGCCCCCGGGTGGCCTTCAGGTACGGCAGCGCGGCGCGGATGACCGCGGCCGTGCCGACCAGGTTGACGGCGATGACCTGCTCCCATTCCTTGGCGGGGACCTGCTCGAGCGTGCCGCAGGAGTCGATGCCGGCCGGGGTGAATACACCGGTGATGCGGCCGTTCACCTTGTCGGCCAGGGACTCGACGGCGGTCGCGACCGCACCGGTGTCGGCCAAATCGCAAGCGACATAGGGGACGTCGGCCGCCGGCGGTTTCTTGTCGATCACCAGCGGCAGGCCACCGCGGGCGGATACCGCGGCCACGGTGGCCGCACCCAATCCGGAGGAGCCGCCGGAGATCAGCACGCCTTGAAGCGATTGTTGGTTCATATCAACACCTTTCAGCTATGTTCGCGGCGCGACGTTGCCGCGGCGATCAATCGGGAAGACGAATAGCCCGCCACCGTGGGCAGGATCATCACCTCGCCGCCGTGGCGGTACACCACATCGGCTTCGGGCAGGTCGGCGGCCACATAGTCGCCGCCCTTGACCCAGATGTCGGGTCGCAGATCTTCCAGCATGCGCTCCGGGGTGGGGCCGTCGAAGATGGCCACCGCGTCGACGCAGGCCAGCGCGGCCAGGACGCGGGCCCGATCCGCGTCACGCATCACCGGCCGCCCACTGCCTTTCAGCGCCCGCACCGACGCGTCCGAATTCACCAACACGATCAGCGCGTCGCCGAGTTCGCGGGCCTGCCGAAGCAGTCGGATGTGCCCGGTGTGCAACAAGTCGAAACAGCCGCCGGTGGCTACCAGCGTGCCCCCGCGACGGCGCAGCCGCGCCGCCAGCGCAACCGGGTCGACCGTGCTGGCGTCCTCGAGGCCCGCGGCGCCGGCCAGCACGTCAGATCCCTTGCTGGACACCGGTGTCGACACCGACGCAGCGCCACCGGCGCTGACGAACCGTGCCGCGTCGCCGACCGCGGCTCGCACTGCGGTGACCGCGTCGGCACCGTCACCGAGCGCCACCGCCGCGGCGACCGCGAACCGGTCGCCGGCCCCGCAGACGTCGGCCGCACCCGCCGCGGCGCCCTGCGGGACTCCGATGTGATGGACGCCCGCCTGTGGCAGGTAGACCCGAGCGCCCTGGGCTCCGCGAGTGATGCACACCGCGGCCGCACCCCACCTCTGCAGCAGCAGTTCTGGGCCGTCACCCGGCGATTCCCCACAGAACGCTTGCGCCTCTTCATGATTCGGCGTCACCAGCGCGCATCCGGGTATTGGCGGCGCGCCGCGCGGGTGCGGATCCCAGACGGTGGGTATCCGGCGCGCCGCTTCGGTCAACGCCGTCCGGATTGCCGGCAGCGCGGTCACGCCCGCGCCGTAGTCGGCGACGCAGATCGCCCGGGCGCCGGCCAGGGCGTCGGCGACCTCGGCGGCCACCGGCCGGTCGATCGGGGCGCCGTCACCGCGATCGACCCGAAGCATCGACTGACCGCGGGCCCGGATCCTGATCTTGCTCACCGTCGTCCCGCTCATCGGCAGTGCCAGCACCCGCACCCCCGAGGCGGCCAGCAGGTCGTGCAGCCTTCGGCCCGCGTCGTCGTCGGCGATGCCGGTGATCAACACCACGGCGGTCTCGGTGCGGGCCGCGAGCAGGGCCGCCAGCCCGGCCCCACCCGGCCGCTGTACGAGCCGTTCGGCATCGACCACCGGCACCGGGGCCTCGGGGCTGAGCCTGCTCGCCGAGCCCAAGATATCGATGTCCAGGATCGAATCACCGACGATGACAAGCGGTTTGGTGCTCACGATGCTTCCCGCCGCAATAGGACATCGTCGAGGGCCATGCATAACCCGTGAATCAGCATCAGGTGGACCTCCTGCACGGTCGCCGTGCTGCCGGCGTCCACGCAGATCGCCTCGTCGCATATGCCGGCCAGCTCGTTGGGTCCCCGGCCGGTCAACGCCCAGGTCACCATGCCTACGTCCTGCGCGGCTTTGGCCGCCGCTATCACGTTGCGGCTGGCGCCGCTGGTCGACAACGCGACCAGCACGTCGCCCGCCCGGCCGTGTGCGCGCACCCCGCGCGCGAACATCTCCTCGTCGCCGTAGTCGTTGGCGATCGCGGTCAACGCGGAGGTGTCCGCGTGTAAAGCGATGGCCGACATCGGGATCCGCTCCTCGTGAAAGCGCCCGACCAGTTCCGCGGTGAGGTGCTGGGCCTCGGCGGCGCTGCCACCGTTCCCGCACGCCAGCAGGCGGCCCCCGCCGGGCAGCACCATCGCCAGCTGACGGCCCCAGCCGCGCAGCCGGGCCGCCTCGGCGCTGGTCCGCCGCACCGCGTCTTGCAGCGCATCGAAGTGCACCTCGATCATGGCTGTCCTCCTTTTACCGCGGCGATCAATTCCGCATCGGTGATGTGGTCCAGGCAGGGGTGCCCGGGTACCGGGCAGACCCGCGCGCGGCTGGCCCGGCACGGCGCGGACTGATCGCCGAGGACGCTGACGTGCGGCCCGTAGGGCCGCCATTGCGCGGCCGGCACCACGGGGGCGAACAGCGACACCACCGGGGTGTTCACCGCGGCGGCCAGGTGGGCCGGGCCGGTGTTGGGGGCGACGACCACCTGCGCCGCCGCGAACACCGCGGCGAGTTCCGCGAGGCTGGTACGACCGCCGAGATCGGCGGCCACATCCCGCGCTACCGATGCGGTCAGCGCGGCCTCGTCGGGGCCGCCCGTGACGACGACGCGGTGGCCGGCGTCGACGAGCGCGGCCACCATGGCCGCGCTGCGCCCCGCACTGGGCCGCCGGGCCGGCACGGCCGCGCCGGGGTGAAACACCACGAACGGCCCGGTCCCGATCTCGGTCGCCAGCCGCGGCGGCACCGGGTCCGTCGCCCGCACGCGCAGCCCGCCGTCGTCGCCCGCGGGCAGGGCGCAACCGGCCGCCCGCACCAGCGACAGCGCCCGCTCCGGCTCGGGGATTCCGTCGGGCACCTGATGCCGCAGGTTCAACAGCGCGCCGGGGTAGTCCACGCAGATGGCGCCCACCCAGGGCACCGCCGCCATGCGGCACAACAGGGCCAGCGGCAGCGGCGACTGATGAAACGACGTGAAGATGTACACCCGGTCGGGGGCCAGATCGCGCAGCTGCTTGATCAGCGCCTCGGCATGCGCGGC
>NZ_LZMG01000158.1:0-68983 GCF_001673615.1 Mycobacterium sp. 1245499.0 | reverse complement strand
TTCGGCACACCCGTTGGTGAAGGTGCACATCCTTTCCCGGCTCGCCGCAAGCGAACTGTACCGGCGCCTGCGCGAATTCGAGCTCGATGCCGCCATCGTGCACGCGGCGCCCGACGAGGCGCACGACGTGAACTTGGTCCCGCTCTACCAGGAGCGCTACGTGCTGCTGGCGCCGGCGGACATGGTGGGATCCGGTGCGGCCACGATGAACTGGGCGCAGGCCGCGCAATTGCCGTTGGCGTTGCTCACGCCCGACATGCGCGATCGCCAGATCATCGACAAGGCCTTCGCCGACCATTCCATCGTCGTCAACCCACAGGTCGAAACTGATTCCGTGGCATCGTTATTCGCGCAGGCATCGGCAGGCAACTGTGCGTCCATCGTGCCGCACACGTGGCTGTGGACGTCGCCGCTGGGCAGCGACATCCGGGCGGTGGAAATGGTTGATCCGGTGCTCAAAGCTGATGTCGCCCTGGCCACCAACTCCACCGGGCCCGGGACGCCGATCGCCCGCGCGCTGGCCACCTCCGCCGGACAGCTGACGCTGGACGAGTTCTTCGACGCGCAGCTGTTAGGGCTTACCCGCCGGCGTTGACCGCCGCAGGCGGTGTCGCCGCGCTGGCCGGGTTCAGGTTGGCCAGATGTCCGCTCTCCACCCCCGCCGCCGGGTCGAGTTCGCAGTCGATGATCGACGGTCCCCCGGCGCCGATCGCTTCGGCCAGCGCGGCGCGCAGCTCCCACGGGGTGGTGACGTGATATCCCTTGCCGCCGAACGCTTCCGCGAGCAGCTCGTGGTGCGCCCGGGCGTTCAACACGGTCGGTGCCGGGTCCGAGCCGCGCGCGGCGGTGCCGGGTGCGGCCTCGTCGCCGCGGTAGACGCCGCCGTTGTTGAGGATGACCACGGTGACCGGCAGGCGGTACCGGCAGATGGTTTCGATCTCCATGCCGCTGAAGCCGAATGCGCTGTCGCCCTCGATCGCGACCACCGGTTTGCCGGTCTCGACGGCCGCGCCGATCGCATACCCCATCCCGATGCCCATCACGCCCCAGGTGCCCGTGTCGAGCCGGTGGCGCGGCAGCTCCATGTCGATGACATTGCGGGCCAGATCGAGCGCGTTGGCTCCTTCGTTGACGACATACACGTCCCGGTTGTCCTGCAGGACGGAGCGAATCGCGCCCAAGGCGTTGTAAAACCGCATCGGGTGCGGATCGTCGGCCAGGCGCTCGCGCATCTTGGCGTCGTTGCGGGCTCTGCGCTCGGCCAGCTCGCCGGCCCACTCCGGTGGCGCGGTGATCGGCCGGGCGGCCACGCCGTCACACAGTGCCGACAGCACCGAACCGATGTCGCCGGCCAGCGGCGCGGCGATGCGCTGGTTGCTGTCGAACTCGCAAGCGGCGATGTCCACCTGCACGAATTTGGCGTTCGCGTTCCACTGCGGCGAATCCCCATGGCCCAGCAGCCAATTCAGCCGGGCGCCGACCAGCAGGACGGCGTCGGCCCGCGCGATCGCCAGCGAGCGGGCTGCCGCGGCCGACTGCGGGTGCGAATCCGGCAGTAGGCCTTTGGCCATCGACATGGGCAGGAACGGAATGCCGGTGGTCTCGACGAACTTCCGAATCACGTTGTCGGCCTGGGCATACGCCGCGCCTTTGCCGAGCACGATCAGCGGCCGCCGCGCTTGGGTCAGCACGTCCAGCGCACGGTCGATCGCGTCGGGCGCCGGCAGTTGGCGGGGTGCGGGGTCGACGACGCGCCAGATCGTGTCCGCCGCGGCGCCGGCGTCCATGGCCTGGCCCAGCACCTCGCCGGGGATGTCCAGGTAGACGCCGCCGGGCCGTCCCGAGACCGCGGTGCGAATGGCGCGCGCGATGCCGCGCCCGATGTCCTCGATCCGGCCGATCCGATAAGCGGCCTTGGCGAACGGCTTCGCGGCGTTGAGTTGGTCGAGGTCCTGATAATCGCCGCGCTGCAGATCCACCAGCGCTCGATTGCTGGAGCCGGAAATCTGAATCATCGGAAAGCAATTCGTGGTCGCGTTCGCCAACGCGGGCAGGCCGTTGAGGAAGCCGGGCCCGGACGTCGTGAGGCACACCCCGGGCCGGCGGGTCAGGAACCCGGCTGCGGCGGCGGCATTTCCGGCCGAGGTTTCCTGGCGGAAACCGATGTAGCGGATTCCGGACGCCTGCGCGACGCGGGCGAGGTCGGTGATCGGGATGCCGACGATGCCGTAGATGGTCTCGACGCCGTTGGCCTTCAGCGCGTCCACCACGAGGTGAAAGCCGTCGGTCAGGCGCGTCGGTTCCGGCGCCGGGATTCCAGATGCCGAAGCTGTGGACATGTGGCGACTCCTCGGATGCGTGCGGTCGGCGGGTGGGTGCGCCGGGGGCGGGTACTGCCGTAGCCATCACTGTGGCCCCAGCGCACACCGCGTGTCCAAGACGAAGGCGCTATCCGGCGATTCGCGTTGTCTATCGTGCCAGGTCAAAGCGCTGTGAGGGCAGTTCGATAGCCGGCGGTTATCGATCGTGAGCGAATCGATATTGGACGGCCGAGAAGGCCGCGCGGCAGGGTTGGCATCGGCAGCCGAAGTGGAAGGAGTGCGGCGATGACATCCGAGGCGATTGACAGCGGCGAGGGGTTGACCGAATCCGCGAGCCCCCGCCTGGCGGACCTGGTCGAGGCGGCGGCGCACCGGTCGCCGGAGGCGCGGGCGTTGGTCGTCACCGCCGACCGCATACCCATCAACTATCGAGACCTGATCGGGCTGGTCGATGATCTGGCCGCCCAACTGAAGGCCGGTGGCCTGCGGCCGGGGGATCGGGTCGCGCTGCGCGCCGGCAGCAACGCCGAGTTTGTCGTCGGGTTGCTTGGGGCGTCGCGCGCGGATCTCGTTGCGGTTCCGCTGGATCCGGCTCTGCCCCTGGCCGACCAGCGGGCCCGCAGCGAGGCGGTCGGTGCCCGGGTGGTGCTCGTCGACCAACCCGGTGACGCCGACAATGATCCGGCCGCGCCGCCGTGGTGGCCCATCGCGGTGACGGTCGGGCCGGACGGCACCGCCCCGGCGGTCAGCCTGGACGCCGCCGCGGCGCCCCGTCGCGAGGTGGCCACACCGCAGGGGTTGCGCGACGACGACGCCATGATCATGTTCACCGGCGGAACCACCGGTGTGCCCAAGATGGTTCCGTGGACCCACCACAACATCGCCGGGTCGGTGGCGGCCATCATCGCGGGGTACGGGCTGGGTCCGCGGGACGCGACGGTGGCGGTGATGCCGCTCTACCACGGGCACGGGCTGCTCGCCGCGCTGCTGGGCACGCTGGTGTCCGGGGGAGCGGTGCTGCTGCCGGTGCGCGGAAAGTTCTCCGCGCACACGTTCTGGGCGGACATCGAGGCCGTCGGCGCCACCTGGTACACCGCCGTCCCGACGATCCATCAAATCCTGTTGGAGCGCGCGCGAACCGAGCAGCCGGGCAGCACGCCCGCCCTGCGGTTCATCCGTAGTTGCAGCGCGCCGCTGACCGCCGAGACTGCCCAGGCGCTGCATGACACGTTCTCCGCGCCGGTGGTGTGCGCATTCGGGATGACCGAGTCGACCCACCAGGTGGCGACGACCGCCATCGACGGTGCTGGGCATAGCGAAAACCCCGGTGCCACACCGGGTCTCGTGGGCCGGTCGACAGGCCCGGAAATCCGGATCGTCGGGCCCGGCGGTCAGGCGCTGCCCGCGGAGGCCGTCGGCGAGGTCTGGCTGCACGGCCCCACCGTGGTGCGCGGTTACCTCGGCGACCCGTCCATCACCGCCGCCAACTTCACCGAGGGGTGGCTGCACACCGGTGACCTGGGCACCCTGTCGCCGGCCGGCGACCTTGTCATCCACGGCCGGATCAAGGAGCTCATCAACCGCGGCGGGGAGAAGATTTCGCCGGAGCGCGTCGAGGGCGTCCTGGCCAGCCACCCCGGCGTGCTCGAGGTCGGCGTGTTCGGGGTGCCCGACAAGCTGTACGGCGAGGCGGTGGCCGCGGTGATCGTCCCCCGCGGGTCGGCCGCGCCGACGCCCGACGAACTGGCGGCGTTCTGCCGGGACCGGCTGGCGCCCTTCGAGGTGCCGGCCGAGTTCCAGCAGGCCGACGAATTGCCGCACACCGCAAAGGGTTCGCTGGACCGCCGGGCGGTGGCCGAGCGGTTCGGTCGCAAAGCCTGACGCGCAGGCGCCCTAAACGGCGGCGTTCACCCGGGCGGCCGCGGACTCCGGCATCGGTTCGTAGCGGACGAACGACCGGGTGAACGACGCCGCGCCGTGCGCCAGCGACCGCAGGTCGATGGCGTAACGGGTCAATTCCACCTGGGGCACCTCGGCTTTGACCACGGTGCGCTCGTTGCCCGCGGTGTCCGAGCCCAGCACCCGGCCGCGCCGGCTGGACAGGTCACCCATCACCGCACCGACGTAGTCGTCGGGCACCAGGACCGAAATCTCGTCGATGGGCTCGAGCAGCGCCACCTTGGTCGCCGCGGCGGCCTCCCGCAGCGCCAGCGCGCCGGCCATCTGGAACGCGAAGTCCGACGAGTCGACGCTGTGCGCTTTGCCGTCGAGCAGCGTGACGCGGATGTCGACCACCGGGTAGCCCGCGTGCACGCCCTTCTCCATCTGGGCGCGCACGCCCTTCTCCACGCTCGGAATGAACTGGCGCGGCACCGCACCGCCGACCACCTTGTCCACGAACTCGAAACCCGAACCCTCCGGCAGCGGCTCCACCTCGATGTCGCACACCGCGTACTGACCGTGCCCACCGGACTGCTTGACGTGGCGACCGTGGCCTTTCGCCTTGCCGCCGAACGTTTCTCGTAGCGGGACCCGCAGTTCCACGGTATCGACGGTGACCCCGTACCGATTGGCCAGCGCGTCGAGCACCACCCCGGCGTGTGATTCGCCCATGCACCACAGCACGATCTGGTGTGTCTCGGAGTTCTGCTCGATCCGCAGCGTCGGATCCTCGGCGGCCAGCCGCCCCAGCCCCACCGACAGCTTGTCCTCGTCGGTTTTGGCGTGCGCGGCGATGGCGACCGGCAACAGGGGCTCGGGCATGGTCCAGGGCTTCAAGACCAACGGCTCGGACTTGTCCGAGAGCGTGTCACCCGTTTCGGCGCGGCTCAGCTTCCCGATCGCGCAGATGTCGCCCGCGACCACCGTCGCCGCCGGGCGCTGCTGCTTGCCCAACGGGAAGGACAGCACCCCGACGCGCTCGTCCTCGTCGTGGTCGGGGTGCACATGGCCCTGAGAATTGGAGCCGTTGCTGGCACCGAAGAACGACGCAAAATGGCCCGACACATGGACCGTCGTGTCGGGCCTGATGGTGCCGGAGAACACCCGGACCAGGCTGACCCTGCCCACGTACGGGTCCGACGTCGTCTTCACCACCTCCGCGAGCAGCGGCCCGTCCGCGTCACACGTCAGGGTGGCGTGCGGCGCACCGACCGGCGTGAAGACCTCCGGCAGTGGGTGTTCCCTCGGAGACGGGAAGCCGCGCGTGGCGACCTCCAGCAATTCCAGGGTGCCGACGCCGCTGCCGCTGCAGACCGGGATCACCGGAAAGAACGAGGCCCGCGCGACGGCCCGCTCCAGATCCGCGATGAGCACGGATTCGTCGATGGCCTCGCCCCCGAGATAGCGCTCCATCAGCGACTCGTCCTCGGACTCCTCGATGATTCCTTCGATCAGGGCGCCGCGCGCTTCCTCGATGTGCTCGGCGTCGGAGGGATTGGGTGACCGCACGGTGCGTGTGCCGCCGCTGTATTCGTAGCGCTGCTGCGACAGCAGTCCGATCAGGCCGCTGCAGTTGGGCAGGTCGGTGGGCAGGTAGAGCGGTAATACCTTGTCGCCGAACGCATTCTGTGCGGCGGCCAAGGCCTCGGCGTAATTCGCGCGGGTGTGGTCGAGCTTGGTGATCACCACGGCGCGGGGCATGCCGACCTGGTTGCATTCCTGCCATAGCGATTTGGTGGGCTCGTCGACGCCCTCGTTGGCCGCGATCACAAACAGCGCGCAGTCGGCGGCCCGCAGCCCGGCCCGCAACTCGCCGACGAAGTCGGCGTATCCGGGTGTGTCGACCAGATTGACCTTGACACCGTCATGCGACAGGGACGCCACGGCCACGCCCACCGACCGTTGCTGGCGGATCTCGGCGTCGTCGTAATCGCAGACCGTGCTGCCGTCGGCAACCGAGCCGCTTCGGGTCAACACACCGGCGGCGACCAACAAGGCTTCTACGAGAGTGGTTTTGCCGCCGCCCGACGGGCCCACCAGCACCACGTTGCGGATCTCGTCCGGACCGGTCGCGGTGGGGGCGTTCCCCGCGCCTTGGGAAGTAGTTGTCCTGTCGGCCATGACTTTCCTCCAGGTTGCCCGGGCGCACCGTTGCTGACCTCGCTAGCACCTAACTAGCTACCATTCACCCAACTTCGGTAGACCACAAGACCGTCGGGCCAGATCGAGTGGCCCACGCGCCGCGGCCGGCCGAGCCGCCGGTTAGTAGTGCCAGCCCGACCAACGCTGCACCGCCACCGCGATCACCGGGCCGTCCAGCGAAACCGATTGGTACTGGGGATATTTCGCGCGCAGCAGTTGGTATCCGAGGTCGGCGTCGTCCCCACCGGTGTGGATCGTGGCGACGCCGTCGGCGCGCACCCACCACAGCTGGGTCCAGTCGTCGGCGTAGTGATCGACCAGCAGGCTCACGCGGGGATTGCTGTCGATGTTGGCCAGGCGGCGCAGCCGCCTTGTCGTTTTCGGTTTCGCATCGACGGCCGTGTACACCACGTCGGATCCGTCCCGGGCATCGGTGGCGACCGCGAAGACCACCGGCACCACGTGCGGTTGGCCGCCGGGCCCGACCGTGGCCAGCCGGGCCACCGGGGACCCGGCGAAGCCGGTTTTGGGGTCGAATCCACCCACCGGGTCAGCCTAGGACCCGGGGTTAACGACGGCGCGGGTGCCGATGAGGCCGATCACAACCTGACACATGCCATGCATAGCTACCTGCATTACGGTTATATACACACAAATGTGCCGCCAAGAGCTTGAGGCCGGGACAGTTTGTTCTCTACCGCAAAGCAGGAGGGTGACACCGATGAGCAAATCGCACCGCCGCGCGGTCCGGTGGTCATGGTTGGTCAGCGTGCTGACCGTGGTCGGACTGGGCCTCGGCTGGGGATCCGGTGTGGGCCTTGCGCCGGCGTCGGCGTCACCATCGAACCTGGCGCTGGATCGGTTCACCGATCGCCCCCAGGCGCCGCTGGATCCGTCGGCGATGGTTGGTCAGGTCGGGCCGCAGGTGGTCAACATCGACACCAAGTTCGGCTACAACAACGCGGTGGGCGCCGGAACCGGCATCGTGATCGACCCCAACGGCGTCGTGCTCACCAACAACCACGTGATCTCCGGTGCCACCGACATCAGCGCATTCGACGTCGGCAACGGGCAGACCTACGCCGTCGACGTGATCGGCTATGACCGCACCCAGGACATCGCGGTGCTGCAACTTCGCGGCGCGTCCGGCCTGCCCACCGCCGCGATCGGCGGCGAGGCCACGGTCGGAGAGCCCGTCGTCGCGCTCGGAAACGTCAACGGCCAGGGCGGTACCCCCAACGCGGTGACCGGCAAGGTCGTCGCCCTGAACCAGAGCGTCTCGGCGACGGACACCCTGACCGGCGCGCAGGAGAGCCTGGGCGGCCTGATCCAGGCGGACGCCCCGATCAAGCCGGGTGACTCCGGCGGGCCGTTGGTGAACAACGCCGGGCAGGTGATCGGCGTCGACACCGCCGCCACCGACAGCTACAAGATGTCCGGCGGGCAGGGCTTCGCCATTCCCATCGGGCGCGCGATGGGCGTCGCCGGGCAGATCCGCTCCGGCGCCGGCTCGAACACGGTTCACATCGGCCCCACGGCGTTCCTCGGGCTGGGTGTGATGGACAACAACGGCAACGGCGCGCGGGTGCAGCGGGTGGTCGGTGCCGGTCCCGCCGGGGCCGCCGGCATCGCGCCCGGCGACGTCATCACCGGCGTCGACAACGTCGCGATCACCGGGGCGACGTCCATGACCGAGGTGCTCGTTCCGCATCACCCCGGCGACACCATCGCTGTGCACTACCGGTCCAACGACGGCGGTGAGCGTACGGCGAACATCACACTGGCGGAGGGTCCGCCGGCCTGACATCCACGCCGGCGAGACCCGGCGGTGGCCAATTCGTTTGTCACCGGGCGTGTTTCGTCACAAGCGTGTGGGCGTGATTCCGAAAGTCGCGCCTAGGGTACCCGTGGCATCGTGGATTTGATGAACGACGCAAGAGAAGCTGTCGAGCACCATCCCGAGGGGGGCAGCCACGTCCAGGACGGCGTAGTCGAGCACCCCGACGCCGAGGACTTCAACAACGCCGCCGCGCTGCCCACCGACCCCACGTGGTTCAAGCACGCCGTGTTCTACGAGGTGCTGGTGCGGGCCTTCCTGGACGCCAATGCGGACGGGTCGGGCGACCTGCGCGGGCTGCTGCAGCGACTGGACTACCTGCAGTGGCTGGGCATCGACTGCATCTGGCTGCCGCCCTTCTACGACTCACCCCTGCGCGACGGCGGCTACGACATCCGGGACTTCTACAAGGTGCTGCCCGAGTTCGGGACGGTCGAGGATTTCGTCGCGCTGCTCAACGCCGCGCACGAACGGGGGATCCGGGTCATCACCGACCTGGTGATGAACCACACCTCCGATTCGCACCCCTGGTTCCAGGAGTCGCGGCACGACCCCGATGGCCCGTACGGCGACTTCTACGTGTGGAGCGACACCAGCGAGCGCTACACCGACGCCCGGATCATCTTCATCGACACCGAAGAGTCGAACTGGACGTTCGACCCGGTGCGCAAGCAGTTCTACTGGCACCGGTTCTTCTCGCACCAGCCCGACCTGAACTATGACAACCCGGCCGTGCAGGAAGCGATGATCGACGTGCTGCGCTTCTGGCTCGAGCTGGGCATCGACGGGTTCCGGCTGGACGCGGTGCCCTACCTGTTCGAACGCGAGGGCACCAACTGCGAGAACCTGCCCGAGACGCACGCCTTCCTCAAGCGGGTGCGCAAGGTCATCGACGACGAATTCCCGGGCCGGGTGCTGCTGGCCGAGGCCAACCAGTGGCCGGCCGACGTCGTCGAGTACTTCGGCGACGCCACCACCGGCGGCGACGAGTGCCACATGGCGTTCCACTTCCCGCTGATGCCGCGCATCTTCATGGCTGTGCGCCGCGAATCCCGCTTTCCGATTTCGGAGATCCTGGCCCAGACGCCCGAGATCCCCGACATGGCGCAGTGGGGAATCTTCCTGCGCAACCACGACGAGTTGACGCTGGAAATGGTCACCGATGAAGAGCGTGACTACATGTACTCCGAGTACGCCAAGGATCCGCGGATGAAGGCGAACGTCGGCATCCGCCGCCGGCTGGCGCCGCTGCTGGACAACGACCGCAATCAGATCGAGCTGTTCACCGCGCTGCTGCTGTCGCTGCCCGGCTCGCCGGTCCTCTACTACGGCGACGAGATCGGCATGGGTGACGTCATCTGGCTGGGTGACCGCGACGGCGTGCGCACACCGATGCAGTGGACGCCGGACCGCAACGCGGGCTTTTCCAAGGCGAACCCCGGCCGGCTCTATCTGCCGCCCAGCCAGGACTCCGTCTACGGCTATCAGGCGGTCAACGTCGAGGCCCAACGCGACACCAGTACCTCGCTGCTCAACTTCACCCGGACGATGCTGGCGGTGCGGCGCCGCCACGAGGCCTTCGCGATCGGCAGCTTCGAAGAACTGGGCGGCTCGAACCCGTCGGTGCTGGCGTTCGTGCGGCAGGTGTCCGAGGACGGCGACACCGTGCTGTGCGTCAACAACCTGTCGCGGTTCCCCCAGCCGATCGAACTGAATCTGCAGCATTGGAGCGGGTGCACACCGGTGGAGCTGACCGGACACGTCGAGTTCCCGCGCATCGGCCACCTGCCCTACCTGCTCACCCTGCCGGGACACGGCTTCTACTGGTTCCAGCTGACCGGATGCGAGGAGGACGCATGACGACCCCCGCGACGAGGCAGACTGGTGCTCATGAGGAGGAGTGGCGCAAATGACTCAGCCAGCCAAGCTGCCCTGGTCTGAGTGGCTTCCGCAACAACGTTGGTACGCCGGGCGTAACCGAGAACTGACGCGCGCCGAATCCAGCGTGGTCGTCCCGCTCGACGACGACCTCGACCTGGTCCTCGTCGACGCCGACTACGCCGACGGTTCCCGCCACCGGTACCAGGTGATCGTGCGATGGGATGCCGGACCGGTCTCCGAGTACAGCACCGTCGCCACCATCGGCTCCGCTGACGGCCGGACCGGGTTCGACGCGATGTACGACGCCGAGGCGCCGCGGTTCCTGCTCTCTTTGATCGACTCGTCGGCCGTGCGCAACGCGACGGGCACCGAGGTGAGTTTCGCCAAAGAGCCGGGCGTCGAGCTTCCGCTGGAGGCGATGGCGCATGTCTCGGACGCCGAGCAGTCCAACACCAGCGTCATCTTCGACCGCGACGCGATCTTCAAGGTGTTCCGGCGCGTCAGCAGCGGCATCAACCCCGACATCGAGCTGAACCGCGTGCTCGGCCGGGCCGGCAACCCGCACGTCGCGCGGTTGCTGGGCACCTACGAGATGACCGGTTCCGAGGGCAGCGCCGACGAGGCGTGGCCGTTGGGCATGGTGACCGAGTTCGCCGCCAACTCCGCGGAGGGCTGGGCGATGGCCACCGCGAGCGTCCGTGACCTGTTCGCCGAGGGCGACCTGTATGCGTACGAGGTCGGCGGCGACTTCGCCGGCGAGTCCTACCGGCTCGGCGAAGCCGTGGCGTCCGTGCACGCCACCCTGGCCGAGACGCTTGGAACCTCGCAGGCCGTGTTCCCGGTGGACAACGTGCTGGCGCGGCTGTCGGCGACCGCGGCCCTGGTGCCCGAGCTCGAGGAGCACGCGACGACGATCGAAGAGCGCTTCCAGAAGCTGATCACCGAGACGATCACCGTGCAGCGCGTCCACGGCGATCTGCACCTGGGCCAGGTGCTGCGCACGCCGGAGCGCTGGCTGCTCATCGATTTCGAGGGCGAGCCGGGACAGCCGCTCGAGGAACGCCGAGCGCCGGATTCACCGCTGCGTGACGTGGCCGGGGTGCTGCGCTCGTTCGAGTACGCCGCGTACGGACCATTGGTCGACCAAGCCGACGACAAGCAGTTGGCGGCCCGGGCCCGCGAGTGGGTCGAACGCAACCGCACCGCGTTCTGCGACGGCTATGCGGCCGCCTCCGGGACAGACCCGCGCGATTCGGCGCAGCTGCTGGCCGCCTACGAGCTCGACAAGGCCGTCTACGAGGCCGGTTACGAAGCGCGGCACCGGCCGGGCTGGCTGCCGATTCCGTTGCGCTCCATCGCTCGTCTCACCGCCCACTAGCGTTCGCGTGCGCTGCGCGTGCCGCGGCTGTCTGACAGCATGTGCGTGTGCCGAACGAGATCAACAACAGTGAGTCGCGGTTGTCGTGGGTGCTGGCGGTGCTGGCCGGGATTTTGGGGGCGACCGCCTATACGCATTCCGCCGGATACTTTGTGACCTTCATGACAGGCAACGCCCAGCGGGCGGCGCTGGGGTACTTCCGCGGGGACGTGGTGCTGTCGATCTCCGCGGGGGTGTTGATCCTGTGCTTCGTCGCCGGCGTGATCATCGCGTCGGTCTGCCGGCGCCATTTCTGGGTGGCGCACCCGCACGGGCCGACGGTGCTGACGACGTTCAGCCTGGCGGCGGCCACCGTGGCCGACGTCATCGACGAGGGCTGGACCGAAAACCTGCTCGATTTCGCGCCGATCATGTTGGTGGCGTTCGGGATCGGGGCTTTGAACACGTCCTTCGTCAAGGACGGTGAGGTGTCGGTCCCGCTGAGCTACGTGACCGGCACGCTGGTGAAGATGGGCCAGGGCATCGAACGCCACCTCGCGGGTGGGTCGGCGGCCGACTGGCTGGGCTACTTTCTGCTGTTCGCCAGCCTGGTGCTGGGCGCCGCAGTGGGTGGCTTCATCAGCCTGTTCGTCAACGGGACGTGGATGCTGGTGGTGGCCACCGTCGTGTGCGCGCTGACCACCGGCTACACGTACTTCCACTCCGATCGCCGGGCCCTGCTCAAGGAGGCGTGAGAAAAGCATCGGCAGTAGCGCTGACCGGTGCGCTACTGCCGATGCTGGCCTTGGCCTCAGGCCGCGGGAGGGTTAGCGGTAGGGGCGCTAGCCGGCGCGGCGTTGACCGTGTTGAGGGTTTGCAGGATGTCGGGCTTCATCGCGACCAACTGCTGGTTCCAGTAGGGCCACGAGTGCGTCCCGTTGGCGGGGAAGTTGAACACCCCGTTGCGTCCGCCGGCGGCCACGTAGTTGTTCTGGAACTGCTCGTTGGTGCGCAGCGTCATGCCCTCCAGGAACTTGGCCGGCATGTTGTCGCCGCCGAGGTCGCTGGGGGTGCCGTTACCGCAGTAGACCCAGATGCGGGTGTTGTTGGCGACCAGTCGCGGAATCTGGACCATCGGGTCGTTGCGCTTCCACGCCGGGTCGCTGGACGGCCCCCACATGCTGTTGGCGTTGTAGCCGCCCGCGTCGTTCATCGCCAGCCCGATCAGGGTGGGCCACCAGCCCTCGGACGGGTTGAGGAAGCCCGACAACGCGGCGGCGTACGGGAACTGCTGCGGGTAGTAGGCCGCCAGGATCAGCGCGGAGCCGCCCGACATGGACAGCCCGACGGCGGCGTTGCCGGCCGGGGAGACCTGCTTGTTGGCCTGCATCCACAGCGGCATCTCCTGGGTCAGGAAGGTCTCCCACTTGTAGGTGTAGTTCTGTCCGTTACCCGAGGACGGCTGGTACCAGTTGCTGTAGAAGCTGGACTGGCCGCCGACCGGCATGATGACCGACAGGCCGGACTGGTAGAACTCCTCGAAAGCCGGGGTGTTGATGTCCCAGCCGTTGTAATCGTCCTGCGCGCGCAGGCCGTCGAGCAGGTACACGGCGTGCGATCCGCCGCCCTGGAACTGGACCTTGATGTTGCGGCCCATCGACGGCGAGGGCACCTCGAGGTATTCCACCGGAAGGCCGGGCTTGGAGAAGGCCCCCGCGACGGGGGAGCCGCCGGAGGCAACAGCGAGACCGGACAGCAGGGAGGCCCCCATGGCCGCGATCGCCAGTCGGCGCGGCATGGTAGCCGCTGCGCCACGCAACTTTTCGAAGAACGACATAGCTCTCTACCCATCCCAACTTTCATCTGCCGCATGGTGCGGTCGAATCTGTTCTCGGGGAGTCAAACACAGCGGGACGGGTGAATTCGTTTGTCGCGGCCGGGATGTCAGATCGCGGTTGGCTAACGATTGGGCCTCGCACAGAAATCGTCACGATCGGGTCACGATCGGCTCTCGAAACCGTGCACCTGCCTTGCGATGCGCTGGCGCATGCGCTATCGCCGGCGCCGGATCATGCCACCAAGCGACGCAAAAGTGTTGAGGCCGTGACGATTCCGAGCACCGCGGCCACCACCAGCACCGCGATGTCCGCGAGGTTGTATGGGGTGCCGATCAACAACGCGCGCAGCGCGTTCACCTCGTAACTGAGGGGATTGACCTTGCAGAGCACGTGCAGCCACGCGGGCATCACGTCGACCGGGTACAGGGCGTTGGATGCGAAGAACAACGGCATCGTGATCGCTTGCCCGATTCCCATCAGGCGGTCGCGACTGCGCACCAAGCCGGCCAGTGTCATGGACAGACAGGCGAAGAAGGCGGCGCCGAGCATGACGATGGCCATCGCCGCCACGATCCGCAACGGATTGACCGTCAGGCCGACACCCATCGCGTACGCCAGCGCCAGCACGCCGACCACCTGGGCCACCGACCGGACCCCGGCCGCAAACGCTTTGCCGGTGATCAGCGCCGAAGCCGGTGCCGGCGTCACCATGAGCTTGGCCAGCACACCGGCGTCTCGGTCCCAAATGATCTGTATCCCATAGAAAATGGAGATGAACAGCGCTGACTGGGCGATGATCCCCGGCGCCAGGAACGCCAGATATGACACCGATCCGGTGGGGATGACATGCAAGTGGCTGAACGTGGTCCCGAAGATCAACAGCCACAGGGCGGGCTGCACCATCCGGGTGACCAGTTCGGTCCGGTCGTGCTGCAACTTCTGCAGTTCGACGATCGCGAACGCCCCGATGCGGCTGGCCAAGGCGCCGGCTCGTTGCCAGCCGTGGGGCGCGCGAAGCAGTGTCGAGCCGGCGGCGCTATCAACCGACACGGCGAGCCACCTTTCTGCTGGAACGGATTTCACGAATGGACCCGGTGGCTTCCGCGGGATCCGCGTCATCGGCCAGACCCGATGCCGCGTAGTGGCGGAACACATCCTCGAGCGTGGCGTTCGCAGACACCTTGGCCTTCAACCTGTCGGGTGTGCCGACCGCCCGGAGTTGACCGCGGTGCATCAGCGCTACCCGGTCGCACAGCGCGTCGGCTTCCTCCATGTAGTGGGTGGTAAGCAGCACGGTCATGCCGAACTGGGCCTGCATCTTTTGCACCTGTGCCCACACGCCGTCACGCGCGATGGGATCCAGCCCGACGGTCGGCTCGTCGAGCACCAGCAGCGACGGGCGGTTGACCAGCGCCTGCGCCACCTCGAGGCGGCGGACCATGCCACCGGAATAGGACGACGCCAGCCGGTCGGCCACGTCGATGAGATCCATGGCGACCAGCGCCTGATCGACGCGGTCGGCGCGCTCGGCGCGGGGCACCCCGTACAGCCGCGCGAACCACTGCACGTTTTGCCTGCCGGTCAGTGCGGGCTCAATCGAAAGCTGTTGGGGCACATAGCCGATATTGCTTCGAATGTCGGTGGTCTGGCGGCGGGCGTCCATCCCGAAGATGCGCAGTTCGCCATGCTGCACCGGGGTCAACGTGGTCAGCATCCGGACCATGGTCGTCTTGCCGGCGCCGTTGGGCCCCAGCAGGCCCATGGTTTCACCGGGCCGCACCTGCAGGGTCACGTCATCGACGGCGGTGAACTGACCGTACCGGTAGGTCACATTTCTGGCGTCGACCGCCATCGGCAGCGATGCGCTCATGATCGCCGCTCACTCATTTTTCGGGTCATCGTGTCGAGGACCTCCAATCCCTTTGTCAAAGCTTCGATTTGGTCGTCGTCAAGCTCGTCGATCACCTCGGACAGCAACGCCCGCCGGGTGGCGCGGGATGCGTCGACGACCTGCTGGGCGGGCTCGGCCAGCCGCAGTTGGCACACCCGGCGATCGCTGTCGCCGGCAGTCCGCAGCAGCAGCCCGGCGGACACCAACTTGGTGACCAGGGTCGACGCGGTGTTGGGCACCAGGCCCAACTCGGCGGCCGCGGCGCTGACCGAGATCCCCGGCCGACGGCCGACCAGCCATAACAGCTCCGTCTGCGACTCGGACAACCGCGCCGAATCGAACCCGCGACCCGCCGACCGCCGGAGTTGCCGGCGAAACCTGCCGACGACGCCGAACAAGTCGCCGGCCACATCTGTGCGTGAGTTCATCTGCGCCCATAATACCTCTGTAGCCGAGCTATCTATGTGGGGAAGCTGTGCGTGGGTTATGTACCCGCTACCGGGGCAGGCGATGCAGCGCGACCTCGGTCAGCTCGCCATCCGCGGCGCGCGCCGTCATATAGGTGCAGAAGGGTTGGCGGCGGCGGTCCGTCGGTGACCCGGGATTGAGCAGCCGTAAGCCGTTGTCGGTGGTGGTGTCCCACGGGATGTGGCTGTGCCCGAAGACCAGCACGTGGGTGTCGGGATAGAGCCGCGCCATCCGCGTGTCGCGTCCGGTCGCGGCGCCGGTCTCGTGCACGACCGTCAGCCGGACCCCGGCCAGCGTCACGTCGGCCCGTTCCGGCAGTCGCGCCCGCAGCGCCGCGCCGTCGTTGTTGCCCCAGCACCCCACCAGCCTTGCCGCCCGGGCCTCTAGCTCATCGAGGAATTCGGGTGCTATCCAGTCGCCCGCGTGCACGACGACGTCGGCCGCGGCCACCTCATCCCAGACCTGGGCCGGCAGGTCGCGGGCGCGTTTGGGAATGTGGGTATCGGCAATCAGCAGCAGCCTCACAAACCCATCTTGCGCTAAGCGGGATCGACGGCCGATTGGCCAGCGGCAGATACCCTACGGGGTATGGTATAAAGCAGACATGGTGATCGAAGGTAACGGCAGCGCACCGCGCACGAAAGTCGGTGCGGGGCATCGCCCCGGCGATATCGATGCCGTGCTCACCCGGTTACGCCGGGCGCACGGTCAGCTCGGGGGGGTCATCTCAATGATCGAGCAGGGCCGTGGGTGCAAAGACGTCGTCACCCAGCTGGCTGCGGTGTCAAAGGCCTTGGACCGCGCGGGTTTCAAGATCATCGCCTCGGGCCTGCGCGACTGCATCACGCGAGGGCACGATCAGCCGGCCGTGTCGATCGACGAATTGGAGAAGCTGTTCCTGAGCCTGGCGTGATTGCCTAGCGCGACGAAAAGGAGCGAAAATGTCTGCCGTCCAACGTAATTCGACCAAACCGGCTGCGACGCTGTGGCTGGACCCGGTGTGTCCGTACACGTGGAACACCGCGCGCTGGCTGCGTGCCGTCGCCGAGAAGACCGGGCTGGCCACCGATTGGCGGCTGATGAACCTGGCCGTCCTCAACGAGGGAAGCGAACTGTCGCCCGCGCACCAGGCCCGGATGCGTGACTCGCAGCAGGTCGGGCGGCTGATGGCCGCGATCGTCCGCGACCACGGCAGCGCGGGTTGGACCGCCGCGTATTTCGCCTTCGGCGAGCGGTACTTCGAGCAATCGCAGCCTCTCACCGACTCGCTGGTCGCGGAGGTGCTGGATGCGGCGGGCGTTCGTGACGTCACCCCCGCCGCCACCTCGGACGCAACACTGGACGACATTGTCAGGCGAGCACACCAGGACGGACAGGACGCGCTCGGCGAAACCGGCGGCAGCCCGATCCTGCGTATCGGCGAACACACCTTCTTCGGGCCCGTCCTGACGGCCCTGCCCGACGCCGACGCCGCCCTCGCCCTGTTCGACGCGGTGGCCGCCCTGGCCGCAATTCCCCAGTTCACTCAGCTGCAGCGGCCCCGCACCGCGGCCTAGGCGGGATCGCCGCGCATTTCTGGCTAGTGCCACGCCAAAACAGGAGGACAAATGACATCAGGATTGAGCACCACACTGCACACCTCGTTCGAGGACGCGGTGGATCGGACGACGAAAGCCCTGGCCGACCAGGGTTTCGGCGTACTGACCACCATCGACGTGCAGGCCACGCTGAAGCAAAAGCTCGGCGAGGACATGGAGAACTATTTGATCCTGGGGGCCTGCAACCCGGTGCTGGCGCATCGCGCGCTGGACATCCACCGCGAGATCGGCCAGTTGCTGCCGTGCAACGTGGTGGTGCGGTCCGATCCCGCCGGCGATGCGGATGCGGTTCTGGTCGAGGCGATGGATCCTCAGCTGATGGTCAAAGTGACGGCCGAGCCTGGCGCTCTGCAAGACGTGGCGGACCAGGCCACCGCCAAGCTGCAGGCCGCGATCGGCGCACTCGGGTAGCTTTCGGCGCAGCCCTACCGCCCTCGCGGATGGCGCTAGCCGTCTTGACTGCGGGCTTCGGCGCCCGACTCACCGGCGTCGAAGGAATCGTCGGAGCCCGCCGCGCCCACGTACGAGCCGTCTTCCTCACCCGCGGCGGCGCGGGACTGAGTCTGGTGGTTCTCAGCGTCCACGTCTTCCTCGGTCTTGTGGCCCTTGTGATCTGGCATGGTGGCTTCCTTTTCTGGAGAGGTGGCGTTGCGCGTGGGGTTCCCTCGACAGCTCATCCGAAACGGTGACCTCCGGCGATGACGTGGCGCTCCGGCGCTATTGTTAGCAGCCGAAACCAAGGAGAACTCGAATGCGCACCTTCGAATCAGTTACCGAGCTTGCCGCCGCCGCGGGCGAAGCTCTCGGGCACAGCGACTGGGTCACGATCACCCAGGAAGACGTCAACCTGTTCGCCGATGCGACCGGTGACCACCAGTGGATTCACGTCGACCCGGAACGGGCCGCGTCGGGCCCGTTCGGCACGACCATCGCCCACGGTTTCATGACCTTGGCGCTGCTGCCCCGGCTGCAGCATCAGATCTACACAGTCAACGGCATCAAGCTGGCAATCAACTACGGCCTCAACAAGGTTCGTTTCCCCGCACCGGTTCCGGTCGGCTCCCGGGTACGCGCGCAGAGTTCGTTGGTCAGCGTCGACGACGTCGGTAACGGCGCAGTGCAGGCGACCATCTCGACCACCGTCGAGATCGAGGGATCGGCCAAGCCGGCGTGCGTGGCCGAAAGCGTCGTCCGTTTCGTCGCCTGAGGTCGCGGCGCGCGTAGCTAGAACTCGGCGACGGCGTGTTCGAGCCGCTCGGCCAGTCGCGCCTGCGCTTCGGCGCGCCGGGTCGGTATGTGAGCCGACGGGAAAGGCGTTGTCACCGGCTCGTATTCGCGCAGGGTCCGGCGGGCGACAGTCATCTTGTGCAACTCGGTGGCACCGTCGGCGATACCCAGCGACTCGGCGGCCACCAGCATCTTGACGAACGGCATCTCGTCGGAGACGCCGAGCGCGCCGTGTAGGTGCAGCGCCCGCTGCGCGACATCGTGCAGCACCTGGGGCATCGCCACTTTCACCGCCGCGATGTCGCGCCGCACCTTCTGGTAGTCGTGGTGCTTGTCGATCAACCACGCGGTGCGCAGCACCAGCAGGCGGAACTGCTCGATCTGGATCCAGCTGTCGGCGATCTTCTCCTGGGTCATCTGGAAATCGGACAGCCGGCCGTGCCGGGTCTTGCGGGACACCGCGCGCTCGCACATCATGTCAAAGGCGCTGCGGGCCAACGCAATTGTGCGCATGGCGTGGTGAATCCGGCCGCCCCCGAGCCGGGTCTGCGCGATCATGAACGCCTGTCCCTCGCCACCCAGCACATGGTCGGCGGGTACCCGGACGTCGTTGTAGCGGACGTAGCCGTGGGTGGCGCGCTTTGACGACTCCGCTCCGACGCCGACGTTGCGCACGATCTCGATGCCGGGCGTTTCGGCCGGAACGATGAACAGTGACATCTTGTCGTAGGTGCGGGCCTCGGAATTCGTCACCGCCATGACGATGAAGAACGACGCGTGTTTGGCATTGGTGGAGAACCACTTCTCCCCATTGATCACCCAGTTGTCGCCGTCGCGGGCTGCGGCGGTGACGAATTGCCCTGGGTCAGAACCGCCTTGCGGTTCGGTCATCGAATAACAGGAGGTGATTTCGCCGTCCAGCAGCGGCTGCAGGTAGCGCGCCTTCTGCTCGTCGGTGCCGAACAGGGCGAGGATCTCGGCGTTGCCGGAATCCGGTGCCTGACAGCCGAACACCGAGGGGGCCCAGCGCGAGCGGCCCAGGATTTCGTTGAGCAGCGCCAGCTTGACCTGACCGAAGCCCTGGCCGCCCAACTCCGGGCGCAGGTGCGCGGCCCACAGCCCTTGGTCCTTCACCTGCTGCTGCAAGGGCCGCAGGATGGCCATCATCTCGGCGTTCTGCTTGTCGTACGGGTCGAGCGCAACCAGGTCGAGCGGTTCCAGCTCTTCGGCCATGAATTTTTCGACCCAGTCCAGCTTTGCCTGGTATTCGGGGTCTGTTTCGAAGTCCCACACCGTGGTCAACCAATCCCCGGCGCAACGCCGCGCCGGACTCGTTGATGAAGCCACCCCATCCTAGAGCGGGGCGGCGGAGGTTCAGTCGGCGCTGCGGGTGTCGATCACGCGCTGGGCGACGTCGATGAGCTTGGTCTGGCTTTCCTGGGAAAGCCGGCGCAGCAATTCGAAGGCGCGCACGTCATCGACGCCGTAGCGCTCCATGATGATGCCCTTGGCCTGGCCGATGCGGTCCCGCGTGGACAGGGCCGATTGCATCTGCTGTCCGTGCCGCCCGGCCATGATCGCCGAGGCGGCATGCGCGGCGAACACCGTGCCGATGGTTTCGGCTTCGGTGTCCCACACACCGGGCCGGAAACTGAACAGGTTGAGCGCGCCGGCGGTGCGGTCGGCGGTGTAGAGCTTGAACGAGAGGCTGCTGAGGATGCCATGCTCGACGGCGGCCGGTGCGTATTTCGGCCAGCGAGGCTCATTGCGGAGATCGTCCGTGCGCACGATCGTCTGCTTCAGCGCGGCGTCGTGGCAGGGGCCCTCATTGAAGTCATGCTGCAGCTTGTCGAGTTTGGCGACCAGGCTGTCGGTGTCGGCGAGCGATTCGAAATCATCGCCCCCTTTCACCAGCAACACCCCGGCGAGGTCCGCCGCCGGTATCAGTTCCACCGCCGCGGTGGTCACGTCGGCGAGAACCCGGTTGAGCGAACGCGGCACCGCGATCTCCCGGGATAGCTCCGCCATGCGCGTAGCCAGCTCGTGCCGAGCGGCCGCGTCCAAAGGCTCCATGGAACCGGATTCTCCACGATGTCCCACGATGCGTCACCCCCGCGGTCGTCTGAGGTGCCCGAGCGCTGGCCACCGAGGGAGTTGCTGTCGTCCGAGTTTGGGGCAAAAGGCCCCGGGTACCCGGCGTCGACAACCCGATCTCAACCCCCAGGGAGCCCCAGTGTTTGTGCACAACAAAGATCTTCAATTCGAGGTTCGCGTCGACCGACCCGACCCTCGCTTCGCGTCGCTGCTGATGGACCAGTTCGGCGGAGCCAACGGTGAACTCACCGCCGCGCTGCAGTACTTCACCCAGGCATTCGTGCTGCGGCAGAAGAACCCGAAAATGTATGACCTGTTCATGGATATTGCGACCGAGGAGCTCAGCCACCTCGAGATGGTCGGATCGATGATCACGATGTTGCTCGACGGGCTCAACGACAACCTCAAGATCGCCAATGAGAAATGCGACTGGATGCCGGCGGTGGCGGCCAACGGCGGCGGCCGCGACGGCCTGATCCACTCGGTGGCGGTCAACCCGCTGTTCCTGGTGCTCAGTGGCGGTGGGCCGGACGTCAAGGACTCCGGAGGAAACAACTGGACCGGCGCCTACATCGACGCCAACGGTGATCCCACCGTGGACCTGCGCAACAACGTCGCGGCGGAATCGCGCGCCAAGGTCGTCTACGAATATCTCAAGCAGTTCACCGACGACCCCGGCGTGCAGGACACCCTGACGTTCCTGATGACGCGCGAGGTGGCGCACTATCAGCAGTTCACCGCAGCGCTCAACGAGCTCCCGGTGAACTTCCCGCCGGGACAGCTGCCGGGCGACCCGCGCTTCCAGAACGTGGCGTTCAACATGTCCAACGGCGGTGGCGAGTCCATTCGCGGCCCGTGGAACCAAGGACAGGGTCCCTGGCCCGAGGGCACGGAATGGGAGTACGTCGAAAAGCCCGAGGAACAGTGGCTTGGCGGCACCACTCGCAAGAACACCGGCGCCAAGGAGAACCCGCAGGGTTCGCCGGCGGTCAACGCCGAGAAGCCCTTCACCCACGAACAGCACGTTCCCACCGGCTAATTGGACAAGTGGAAGGGCCGGGCGCCGAATTTTGCTCAGCGCCCGGCCCTTCCCATGTGCTCAGTGCATCTGCGGGTCCGGCGGATTGTCCTCGCCGCGGCCGGTTACCGCGTCGCGGACGTGGTCCACGATCGCCGCCCCCATGCCCATCGTTTTCAGCACCGCCGGGTTGGGCGGCGTGTCGGGGTGCGGCCGGGTCGGAGCGATCTTCTTTGCCGCTTCCAACTTTTCGCCGATCTTCTCCAAATCCTCACGGCTGAGCACGGTTTCGACCTGCGGCCACACCTCATCCTGTTCGTAGGCGATGTGTTCGCGGCCCGCCGTGACGAATTCCTGCAACGCTTCGTGGTAATCAGGGTCGCCCGGCTTGCCGTCCTCGAGACGCTGCAGCAGCTTCTTTCCGGCCTGCTCCTGCTCGAGCGCTTTGTCGACGAGGCCGTCGCCGATCGCTTCGCGCACCGCGGGCCAGAAGAACTGCTCCTCAATGGCTTCGTGCTGCGATTCGGCGATGATGAGGTTGTTCACCATGGTTTCCAGGCCGCTCGCCTGAGCGCCCTCGCCCGACGGCGCCCCGTCGAGCGTTTCCAACAAACCGAGCACACTCTTGTGGTCCTGACGAAGAAAAGTGATTGCGTCCATGCGTTGCCTTCCCAGTTGGGGCTGTTAGGAGTTGCGTGCGGATACCCGGGGTAGCGGTGCCGAAACGGGGGGGCGGCCGGGGTCCGTCAGTGCAACTTCGGCAGGACGTTGGCGCCGTAGAACTCGATGGCGGCGACGGGATCGTCTTGCGGAAAATGCAGGAACGGAATCGCACCGGCGTCGAGAATCCGCTGCAGGGCGTTGATATGGGGAGCCGGGTCGGTGCCGACCGTCCAGCCGCCCAACACCTTGTCGATGGGGTTGGACTCGGCCGCGCGCTGGATCTCGACGGGGTTGGGTTGATCGACGGCCCCGGCGGTGAAGCGCCACAGCGTGGCGGCCCGGGTCGCGACGGCGTTGTCGCCGACGACCGCGAACAGTTCGGCCCGTTTTCCGAGCGTCGCCACGTCACGCCCGGCGGCCCGGGCGCCCGCACCGAAGGCCGCCAACAGCTTTGGATTCGTGACATCGCTCGCCTGGGTGATCCAGCCATCCCCGTACTGTCCGGCCAGTCTCACGCTTTTCGGGCCGGCGGCCGCGACGAAGATCGGCGGGGGCGTCGCCGGAACATCGTAGAGTTTCAGCGAGTTCGTTTGAAAATAGTGGCCGGCGAACGAGATTCGCGAACCACTCCACAGCTGGCGGATCAGCTGTACCGCTTCGGCCAGCCTGTCGTGACGCTCGGCGTAGTTGCCGTAGGTGTTGGTGGTGGCCTGTTCATTGAGCCGTTCGCCGGTGCCGACGCCCAGGAACACCCGGCGGGGATAAAGAATCGCCAGGGACGCGAACGCCTGGGCGACCGTGGCGGGGTGGTAGCGGTAGGTCGGGCAGGTCACCCCGGTGCCGAACGTTACGTGGCTGGTGGCGTTGCCGACGAGCGCTAGGGTCAGCCACGGGAACATCGCGTGACCTTCGTTGTCCTGCCACGGCTGAATGTGGTCGCTGGCCCATACGTGTTGGAAGCCGGCGCGTTCGGCCGCCTTAGCCTGCGCAACCAGCTGGTCGGTGCGGAACTGCTCGTGCGAGAGGACAAAGCCCACGCCCTTGCCCGGTGGGGGCGCCGGCCCGCTGGACTTGCCGTGCTCGGCAGCCGGTTTCGCGCATCCCTGCGCCAGCCCGGCGGGCCCGAGCACGCCGGCGCCGGCCGCTATCCGCCCGAACGCTCGCCGCGAGATGCCGGTCACCGGGTCGGCATACCCGTCACGCCGGGCCTCACACGCACTAGCGTGGTGCAGATGACCCCGCAGGTCCGCCCGGCAGTGAAAGCCGACGTCCGCACGCTGTCGCGCACCCTGGCCCGCGCGTTCTACGACGACCCGGTGATGATCTGGCTGATGCCCGATCAGGACAAGCGGATCGCGCAGCTGTCCCGGTTGTTCGCGACGATGACCCGCCATCATCACCTGGCCCGCGGCGGCGTGGAGGTGGCCGGTGCGGGGGCGGACATCGTTGCGGCGGCGCTGTGGGATCCGCCGGATCAGTGGCAAGAGACGCCGCGGGGCCAGTTGGCGATGACGCCGACGTTCATCCGGGTGTTCGGCCTGCGCTCGATGCGGGGACGCGCCGTACAGGAATTGATGAAAAGCGTGCATCCCGAGGAGCCGCACTGGTACCTGGCGGTGATCGGCAGCGATCCGGCGGTTCGCGGCAAGGGATTTGGTCAGGCGTTGATGCGGTCGCGGTTGGACCGCTGCGACGCCGAGTACTGCCCGGCCTATCTCGAGTCGAGCAAGCCCGAAAACGTGCCGTACTACGAGCGTTTCGGCTTCAGCGTCACCCGTGAGATCGTGCTGCCGGACGGCGGGCCGAGCCTGTGGGCCATGTGGCGTCCGCCACGGTAGGAGCGCGGCCGGAGGCCTGCCGCCCGCGTTTAACCCCCCGACGCCGCGGGCAACCGGATGGGCATGAGCGATAACCCCCAGGCCGACGTGGATCCCGCGGACTTCCCCGAGGAGGGTGGCCCGGGTGACACCTTGAACCCGAGCGAAGGCACCGACTCGGACGAGTTGCGCAACGACGACGGCGACATCGTCGTCGACCCGCCTGAGGGCTGGAGCGAGGCCGACCGGTTCGGCATGACCGCCAGAGAAGAACGCGAGGGCGAATCCCTCGACGCCCGACTGGCGGCCGAGGAGCCCGACGTCCCCGATGCCATTGAGCCGGTCGACGACGGTCCCCGGCGCGCCCACCGGGGCCAGATCGACGGCACCCCCGAGGACGGCGACTCGCTCTACGAGGTCGTCGACGAGTAAGTCAGTGCTCGGCTGTTTACTGCAGCCGATCGGATCAGGGCGTGCTGCGCCAGCCGGCGATGCCGGTCGCGATCATCCGCAACTGCTTGACCGCGAGCCGGCGAATGTCCTCGGTTGCCTCGGCGCTCTGCGAATCCTCGATGGCCTCCGCGATGACGATCATGGCGTTGACGAACAGGGTCGCCAGCACGTTGAGATCCTCGGTGGTCCACTTGTTCAGGCCCGGGAATCGCGCCAGGTCGGTGGCCAGCTCGGACGTGATCAGCCGGATCTCGGTACGGATGGCGTAGCGCAGCACCGACAAGCCGCTGTTGCGCTCGCGGCCGATGAGCCGCCAGTGTTCGCGCCTGTCGGCGACGCTGGCGACCAGGATCTCGACGGACGACTCGATCACCCGGTTCGGGTCGAGCTTTCCGGCACGCGCGTCGCGCAGCGTGTCGCGCAGGCTCCGGAACGACTCGTCGATCAGGACCAGCCCCAGGGCCTCCATCGATTCGAAATGCCGGTAGAACGCCGCCGGAACGATCCCGACCTCCCGCGTCACCTCGCGCAGGCTCAAACTGGAGAAGCTGCGGTCCTGCAGGAGCTTGAGTGCCGCGGCGATGATGGCCCGGCGCGTCGCCTCCTTGCGCTCCTCGCGCGACTGGCTTTCCCGTGTGCGTTCGCGCCCCGCGCCCCGTCCCCGTGAGCTAGGAGTACGGCTGTTCACTATGTGAACCCTACCACAGCCAGGCATTAAACCCTTGACTGCATGGCCTCCGCGGTCGCACGGTGTACATATGTTCACTCAAACCGCTCAAGCTTCTGGCCGAGTCCTCGCGCGGACCCTTCGGCAGCGCGTGTTGGGTTCAGAGCTGTTAGACCTGCTGACCGGCCCGCACGGCGTCGACCGCTACACCGAACTGGTGGCGCCCACCTGGACGCTGGGCGAGGCCCGCGCCAAGGTGACCGACGTGCGCCGGGCCACGCCCCGCAGCGTCACCCTGACCCTGACCCCCAACGACACCTTCCTGGCCGCCCACACCCTCAAGGCCGGACAGTACGTCAACCTGACCGTGGAGATCGACGGCCGCCGCCACACCCGGTGCTATTCGCCCGCCAACGCCGAAGGCGGTACCACCCTCGAGCTGACGATCGGTCGGCACGACGGCGGCCTGGTCTCGAACTATCTTTACGAACACGCCCACCGCGGGATGGTGGTCGGTCTCGCCGGCACCGGCGGTGACTTCACGCTGCCGGGAACGCAAACCCCGCGGCGCATCCTCTTCGTCTCGGGCGGAAGCGGGATCACTCCGGTGATGTCGATGCTGCGGACCCTCGTCGCCCAGGGCCACGACGGCGAAATCGCATTCATTCACTACGCGCGCACGCCGGCCGAGGCCTGCTACCGCGACGAGCTGAAGGCGATGCCCGGCGTGCGGGTGCTGCACGGCTACACCCGCTCCGACGGCGGCGACCTCGCCGGACGCTTCGGTGCCGAGCACCTGGCCACCGCGATGCCGTCACCCGATGCGGTATTCGTCTGCGGCCCGGCCGCTTTGGTCGAGGCGGTCCGATCGCACTGCGACAACGTGTACACCGAGAGCTTCGTGCCGCCGGCCTTCGATGTGCCGGCGAATCCCTCGGGCGGTCGAGTCACGTTCTCCGACAGCGGTGTTGACGTCGTCGACGACGGGCGCCCGCTGTTGGAGCAGGCCGAAGCGGCCGGGCTCTCACCCGAAAACGGATGCCGAATGGGCATCTGCCACACCTGCACGCGGCGTAAAACCGCCGGCACCGTGCGCAACCTGGTCACCGGTGCGGTCTCGACCGCCCCCGACGAGGACGTGCAGATCTGCGTGTCCGTTCCGGTCGGTGACGTGGACCTGTCGCTATAGCGACCGACCATTCCAGCCCCTGAAAACTTCTGGAGGACAAACAATGTCGAACGCCAAGATTGCCCTGACGCCCGAACAGGCCGATGCATTCGGCCGGGAACTCGACGCCATCAAGGAACGTGTGATGGCAGAACTCGGCGAACAGGACGCCGACTACATCCGCCGCGTCATCAAGGCCCAGCGTGCGCTGGAGGTCGGTGGCCGGGCGCTGTTGTTCGCCGGGTTCCTACCCCCGGCTTGGCTGGCGGGCACCGCGATGCTGGGCCTGTCGAAGATCTTGGACAACATGGAGATCGGCCACAACATCATGCACGGCCAGTACGACTGGATGCGCGATCCGGCCATCTCCGGGCGCACCTTCGAGTGGGACACGGCGTGCCCGGCCGACCAATGGCGCCACTCGCACAACTACATGCATCACACCCACACCAACATCGTGGGGATGGACCGCGACATCGGCTACGGAATCCTGCGGATGAGCGAAGACCAGCGCTGGCAGCCGTACTTCCTCGGCAACCCGATCTACGCGTTCCTGCTGATGGTGTTGTTCCAGTACGGCGTTGCGCTGCACGAGCTGGAAACCGAGCGTATCCGCTCCGGCGAGATCCGGCTCCAGGACAAGCGTGAGGTGCTGCGGGAGATCTGGCGCAAGACCCGTCGGCAGACCCTGAAGGACTACGTCGCCTTCCCGCTGCTGGCCGGTCCCTTTGCGCCGTTCGTCTTCACCGGCAACCTGACCGCCAACCTGATGCGCAACGTGTGGTCGTACATGATCATCTTCTGCGGCCACTTCCCGGACGGGACACAGGAATTCACCGTCGAGGAAACCAAGGACGAGTCACGCGGCATGTGGTACTTCCGCCAGATCCTCGGCTCGGCAAACCTGACCGGCGGCAAGATCTTTCACCTGCTGTCCGGCAACCTCTCGCACCAGATCGAGCACCACCTGTTCCCGGACATGCCGGCCCGCCGCTACGCCGACATCGCGCCGGAGGTGCAGGAGATCTGCGGGCGCTACGGCATCCCCTATAACCGCGGTCCGCTGCTGCGTCAGTTCGGCACCGTCGTCCGCAAGATCGTCCGGCTGACCTTCCCGGACTCGTGGGTGCCAAAGGCCGGCGTCGAAAAGTCGCCCGAGCCCGAGCCGATCGCCGCGTAAATCCACATTGGCTGGGCCGCGCAATCGAGTTCCAGGGGCGGCCTAGGTGACGGCCGTCGGCGCGTCGACCGCCTTGACGAGTTTCACCTCGGGCCGTTGCGGCACGCCGTCGGCAAGGAACCAGCGAAAAGCCAGATTCCCGCGTGGATAGCCCAGCGTGGTAAGCGAATTGGGATGCGCGGTCGGGCCCGCGGACAAGACGACCGTCACCGAACCGTCACTGTTCGCCACGGCGCTGTGGCCGTTCAGGGAGCACCGGGCGTCCCGGGCGCCGAACGTCGCCATGAACTGGTTCCACACCACCAGGTTCCAGAACCTGCACGACGGCGGTCGGTGCGTGATCACCAGCGCCTCGTCCTCATCGAGCACGAAACTGCCGTACGAGTAGCAGGCGTCGCGCGCCGACCACCCGAAATTGGCGTCCGGCACCTGATAGGGATCGGCGAATTCATTAGCCGCGTGGGCGGTTTCGTGCCCGAGCGCGTGTTGGTCGGCCACCCGATTTCCCACGGCCAGCGGCACGATGGCGAACATGGTGCGCAGCCAGGTGGCGGCGGCGCGCAGGTTCGCCGCGGTCTCGGCGTCGCCGTGCCGGATCGGGTCGGGCTCGTCGAGCGCCTCGATGTGCCACGTCACCGGGCGGCCGGCCAGGGGATCGGCCTGGTAGTCGCGGGTCATCAGCACGGCCGCGTCGGGCGTGGCGGGAAAGTCGAAGGCGAAGTCGCCGTCGGCGTCGATGTCGAGATCGGTGTCGCGGACGATCGCCACCACCCGGTCCGACCAGGCGCCGGGCGTCGGCTCGTTGTACGCCGTCACCGAAAAGTACACGCTGTCACCCCTATTGCCGCTGATGCGGTATCGACGGGCGGGATCGACCGGGCATATGTAGTAGTAGGCATCGGTGTTGTCCCCGCCCCAGCGGCGGTCGCGGCGGAAAGGCGTGTTCACCGCGACGAACTGGGGCCGACCCGGTTCGGGGAACAGGTAGGTGTCCAGGGCCACGCCCAGGGTGGCGGCCAGCATCCGGTAGCCGTCGGCGACGTGCCGGTCGTCGGTGACGGCACGGTCACCTTCGAGGAACGAGTGGCCCAGTTCGCCAAGCGTTTTCAGCAATTCCTGCCACGCCTCGGTCGATTGGTGCGTCATGCGCTGATTCCTTTCAGGAGCAACCTGGTGGTGCGATCGACCCACGCATCGTCGAGTTCGGTGACGCGGGTGAGCAGGGCGACCAGCGTGACGCCGGCGATCGTCTCGGCCAGTTCGGCGGCGGTCACGTCCGAGCGCACCTCACCGCGCAGCGCAGCGGCCGCCAGCCAGTCGGCGAGCCCGCCGCCGATGACTCCGGCGAAGCGCTCCAGCAACGCCGAGTGCAGCGTCGGGTCCGCGGCCAGCTCGCCGATCAGCCCGGGCAGGGCCGCCCTGGCGGCCGGTGTGGTGAGGAAAGCCATTGTGCGGCGGACCATCTCGCGCAAGCCCTCGGCCGTCGACCCAGTATCGGGGATGGCCGTTCCGGCGCCGATCGGGAACACCGCCTCGTGCACCAGGTGCGCCTTGCTGGGCCAGCGGCGGTAGATGGCGGGCTTGCTGGTGCCGGCGCGTTCGGCGATGGCGGAGACCAGCAAGCCGGGGTAGCCGGTTTCGCCCAGCAGCTCAACGGTCGCCCGAAGCACCGCGGCGTCGATCCGGGGATCACGGGGTCTGCCAAAATCCACAACCATTACGAAACTCAGAGTAACATAAGTCGCCGTGACCGTTCGCCTTGACGACCTGGCCTCGCCCCGCTTCAGCGCCGAGGGCCAGCAGATCCTGGACATGATGGCCTCGATGGCGCCCGAGTGCCCGTTGGATGCCGCCGCGCTGCACGCGCGGGCCAGCGCCGACACCGGCCTGGACGACTTCGGGCCCGACGACTACCGGGAACGCCTCGAGGTCTACCTCGCCGCCCTGCGCGAGATCGACGGACTGCACGACGCGGGGAGGGTGAACTTCTACGGGCAACTCCTGCAAGTCCTCAAGAACCGGTTGCTGTTGACCGACCTGCTGAGGCGCCATCCCGAGATCAACGAGATCGAACTGCGTTCACCGGTGGTCATCGCCGGGCTGCCCCGCACCGGCACCACACACCTGCACAATCTGCTGGCCGCGCCGCCGACGTTCCGTACCATGCCGTACTGGGAAAGCAACGAACCGTTCCCGATGCCGAATGAGGTTGACGTACAACCTGATCCGCGTCGGACCCGGATGGACGTCGCGGTCGGGGTGATCAACATGGTGATGCCGCATTTCGCGCTGATGCACGAGATGACCACCGATCACGTCCACGAAGAGATCCAGCTGCTGGCCAACGACGTGTCGACGATGCTGCTGGAGACGCTCGCCGACGTCCCCCGCTGGCGCGACTACTACCAGGCGCACGACCAGACACCGCACTACGAATACCTGGCCACCCAACTCCGGGCGATGCAGTACCTGCGCGGTGGTCGGCGCTGGCTGCTCAAATCGCCCCAACACCTCGAGCAGGTGCCGGTCCTGGATCGGGTCTTTCCCGACAGCATCGTGGTGTTCACCCACCGCGACCCCGTCCCGGTGGCACTGTCGATGATCGCGATGATCACCTACTCCGCCCGCATGCACCGCTCGCCGGTGCCGGTGGAGCGGATCGCCAATTCCTGGATCGACCGCCTCGATCAGATGCTCACCGCACTCATCCGCGATCGAGACACCATCGGTCCGGACCGCTCGATCGACATTCGCTTCGACGACTTCATGGCCGACGAAATCGGCGTGGCCGAACGGGTCTATGCCCTGGCCGGCGAACCGTTCACCGACGAGGCGCGCAAGGCCGTCGACGACTACCTGACGGGCCACCGGCGCGGACGGCTGGGCAACGTCGAAACGTCATACGAGATGTTCGGGCTGAACGAGGAGAGCCTGCGGAAGCGCTTCGCGCCCTACGTCGAGCGGTTCCTGAAATAGGCGCAGTGCGCTAGCTTTTCAAGCATGGTCACCATGCCCGCGCTGGACGGCGTCGAACACAGGTACGTCGAGCTGGGAAGCGGCGTCACCATCCATGTCGCGGATGCCGGTCCGGCCGACGGACCGGCCGTCATGCTGGTGCACGGCTTCCCGGAGAACTGGTGGGAATGGCACGAGCTGATCGGTCCGCTGGCCGCCGATGGTTACCGGGTGGTGTGTCCCGACCTGCGGGGTGCGGGCTGGAGTTCGGCGCCGCGCTCGCGGTACCTGAAGGCGGAGATGGCCGAGGACCTTGCGGGCGTGCTGGACGACTTGGGCATCGCCAAAGTGAAGCTGGTCGCCCACGATTGGGGCGGGCCCGCGGCTTTCATCATGATGTTGCGCCATCCGGAGAAGGTGACGGGCTTTTTCGGACTCAACACCGTGGCGCCCTGGGCGAAGTTCGATTTGGCGGCGGTCCGCGACCTCTGGCGCTTCTGGTATCAGGTCCCGATGTTGCTGCCCGTGATCGGACCTCGGGTGCTCAGCGATCCCCACTGGCGGTTTCCCCGGATCCTGGGTTCGTGGGTCGGCGGCGGGTTCCCGCTGCCCGAGGACAGCGTGCGGTTATACGCGGAGTGCATGCGCGAGCCAGGGCACGCTGAGGCCGGATCGCGGTGGTATCGCAGCTTCCAGACCACAGAGATGCGCAGCTGGCTGGGGGGTGAGTACGACGATCACCGAGTCGACGTACCGGTGCGCTGGCTGAGCGGTACCGATGATCCGGTGATCACTCCGCGGCTTCTGGACGGATACGCCGACCACATAAGCGATTTCGAGGTGGAGCTGGTCGACGGAGTCGGTCACTGGATCGTCGCGCAACGACCCGATTTGGTGCTGGATCGGTTGCGCGGGTTCATGAAACTCTGAGTCAGTCGACGCCGATGGTGACTTCGGTCGACTTGATGAACACCGTCGCCTTCTGACCGACCTGAAGGCCGAGGTCGGTCGCGGCATCCTTGGTGACCGACGACGTGATCACCTGGTCGCCGCCGTCGAGAGTCACCTTGACCACCGCCATCACCGTGCCGAGATCGACCTCGGTGATGGTCCCCTTGAGCTGATTTCGGGTTGAAAGCCGCATCGCTAGGTCCTCCGTTTCCGCGAAAGCCATTCCGGCGATGAGCCTAGGCCCCGAAAACCACTCGCGCGATGGGTTCTACGCCGTCAGTGCCGGGGCCCCAGCAGCGCGACGGAGGCATCCACGGCCGGTTCGACGATCTCACGGACGGCCCGACCGTCTTCGACCGCAAGCGCGGTGAGCTCACGCAGACCGCCCAACAGGATCACGGCCAACGGCGCCGTCAACGGAGGCAGCTTGGCGCGCCGAAATCCGGGACTGGCGCTGAGGTCGATCAGCAGGCTGGTCAGCAACTGCAGCCCGCGGCGCTGGACCGGGCGAGCGGCCGCACCCAGCGAGGGCAGTTCGCGGATCCAGCTCAACGTGATGGCCGGGCGGGCCTCGATGTATCCCACATAGGCCTCGACCGCCTGACGGATCTGGACGTGCCAATCGGCGTCGGGATCGACCGATGCCGCGATCTTGGCGCCCAACTTCTCGATGTCGACGGCCAGCAGCTCCAGAAAGCACTCTTCCTTGCCGCCGAAGTGGTCGTAGAAGGTGCGCTTGGAGGTCCGTGCGTAGCGGACGACGTCGGCGACCGTGCTGGCGCGGTAACCGCGCTCGCTGATCGAGGTGGCGAGGCCGTCGAGCAACCGGATTCGAAACGGATCGACCTCGCCGAGATCGGGGTCGCCGGCCGTTGCTGTCATTGCTGAGGTCACGGCCAGCGCCCCCGTTCGGTTCGAAACGCATCTTGTCAGCTTTGGTACTGCAGAGTACCGTACTCGGAAAAGGTCCGTGGTACATCGCGGTACCAATTCCGGCCCGGCAGATGTGGGGAGCAATGACGCCATGAGTGAACTAGCCACCGTCCCATCGGCCCCGGCCCATTTGCCACCTGCCGTCCGAAGCCCGAAGCTATTGCAGGGCATCGGCTTTGCCGCGTCACGACGAATGATGATGCGACGCCTGTCACGCCGTTATGGCAACGTCTTCACGCTGCGCCTGCCGATGTGGGGGCGTGTCATCATGGTCAGCGACCCTCAGCTGGCTAAGCAGATCTTCACCACCAGCCCAGACGAACTCGGCAACATCCAGCCCAATTTGAGCAGGCTGTTCGGCTCCGGCTCGGTATTCGGGCTCGAGGGTGATGACCACCGGCGGCGGCGGCGGCTGCTGGCGCCGCCGTTTCACGGCAAGAGCATGAAGAATTACGAGGCCATCATCGAAGAAGAGACGCTGCGCGAGATGGCCGACTGGCCGGAGGGCAGGTCATTCCCGACGCTGCCGCCGATGATGCGAATCACGCTCAACGCGATCCTGCGCGCGGTCTTCGGCGCCGAGGGCGCCGAACTCGACGAGCTGCGCCGCCTCATCCCGCCGTGGGTCACCCTGGGTTCACGCCTTGCGGCGCTACCGAAGCCGAAGCGCTATTCCCGGTTCGGCCTATGGGGCCGGCTGGACAAGTGGCGGCGTCAATACGACGACGTCATCGAGAAGCTGATCGCCGCGGAGCGGGCCGACCCGGAGTTCGCCGAGCGGACCGACGTGCTCGCGCTGCTGCTGCGCAGCACCTACGACGACGGTGCGGCCATGTCACACAAGGAGATCGGCGACGAGCTCCTGGCTCTGCTGGCCGCCGGGCACGAGACCACCGCCTCAACGCTGGCTTGGGCATTCGAGCGGATCAGCCGGCACCCGGAGCTGCTGGCGAGGCTTGTCGAGGAGGCCGACGGGGCCAGTGATGGCGGCAACGAGCTGCGCCAGGCGACGATCCTGGAGGTCCAGCGAGCAAGGACCGTCATCGATTTCGCCGGTCGCCATGTCTACCCCGAGGCCTACCGGCTCGGCGAATGGGTGATCCCGCGCGGCTATTCGATCATCGTCGGCATCGCCCAGATACACGACAACCCCGATGTGTTCCCCGATCCCGGACGGTTCAACCCGCAACGGTTCATCGACACGAAACCGTCGGCGCTGTCGTGGATCCCGTTCGGCGGCGGGACGCGTCGGTGCGTTGGGGCGGCGTTCGCGAACATGGAAATGGACGTCGTGCTACGAACGGTGTTGCGAAACTTGACCATTGAGACGACGGACGCTCCCGGCGAGCGCTGGCACGGCCGCGGGGTCGCGTTCACCCCGAAGGACGGCGGCCGAATCGTGATGCGCCGCCGCTGAACTCGGCGCTAGGCTCCGCCTACTGGCCGGCGGCCGCGCGACGCGGCAGTTTCCAGCCCGGGCGGATGAAGTGGCAGGTGTACCCGTTGGGGTAGTGCTGCAGGTAGTCCTGGTGCTCGGGTTCGGCTTCCCAGAAGTCGCCGGCCGGGCTGACCTCGGTCACCACCTTGCCGGGCCATAGCCCCGATGCCTCGACATCGGCGATGGTGTCCAGCGCGATCCGCTTCTGGTCCTCGTCCAGATAGAAGATGGCCGACCGGTAACTGGTGCCCCGGTCGTTGCCCTGCCGGTCTTTCGTTGTCGGATCGTGGATCTGGAAGAAGAACTCCAGGATCGTGCGGTAGTCGGTGACCGCCGGGTCGTAGATGATCTCGATGGCTTCGGCGTGGGTGCCGTGATTGCGGTAGGTCGCATTGGGGACGTCACCGCCGGTGTAACCGACCCGCGTCGAAACCACGCCCGGCTGCTTGCGGATCAGTTCCTGCATCCCCCAGAAGCAGCCGCCGGCGAGAATCGCTTTCTGGTTGGTCATGCTTCGTCCTCCATAACCGGCTAGCACTCGGGCAGGAACAAGGCCAGGCTACACTCCGCCGATGAGCTGCAATGGTGCCGCGAAATCATGAACACGCCGAAGTTCTCGCGTAGCGAACTGGCCGCCGCGTTCGAGAAGTTCGAAGCGACCGTCGATGCGGCGGCGCGGTCGCAGGACTGGGACGCGTGGGTGCAGCACTACACGCCCGATGTGGTCTACATCGAACACGCGGCGGGCACCATGCACGGCCGCGACGAGGTCCGCGAGTGGATCAGCAGGACGATGGGCAGCTTTCCCGGCAGCCACATGGTCGCTTTCCCGTCGCTGTGGTCGGTGATCGACGAGGCCACCGGGCGCATCATCATGGAGCTCGACAACCCGATGCGCGATCCGGGCGACGGCACCGTCATCAGCGCGACGAACATCTCGATCATCACCTACGCCGGTGACGGCCTGTGGCGTCAACAGGAAGACATCTACAACCCGTTGCGCTTCGTGCGGGCGACGTTGAAGTGGTGCCGCAAGGCCCAAGAGCTCGGCACCCTCGACGAGGAAGCCGCGCGTTTCATGGACCAGTACGGAGGGGCCCAGTGACCACCAGACCCAAGCTCGTCATCGGCGCCAACGGCTTCCTGGGTTCGCATGTGACCCGCCAGCTCGTCGCCGACGGTTTCGAAGTCCGGGCCATGGTGCGGCCGAACGCCAACACGCGCTCCATCGACGACCTGGACGTCACCCGGTTTCACGGCGACGTGTTCGACACCGCCGTGCTGCGCGCGGCGATGGACGGCGTGGATGACGTCTACTACTGCGTCGTCGACACCCGCGCCTGGCTGCGCGACACCTCTCCGCTGTTTCGCACCAACGTCGAGGGGCTGCGCAACGTCCTCGATGTGGCAATCGCGCAACCCGGCCTGCGCCGGTTCGTCTTCACCAGCACCTACACGACCGTCGGCCGGCGCCGCGGGCACGTGGCGACCGAAGACGACGTCGTGGGCAGTCGCGGGCTGTCGGACTACGTCAAGTCCCGGGTGCAGGCCGAGAACCTGGTGATGCGTTACGTGGCCGAGTCCGGCCTGCCCGCGGTGGCGATGTGCGTGTCGACGACATACGGCGACGGCGATTGGGGTCGCACCCCGCACGGTGCGTTCATCGCCGGCGCGGTCTTCGGCAAGCTGCCCTTCACGATGGAGGGCATCCAGCTGGAGGTCGTGGGCGTCACCGACGCGGCCCGGGCCATGATCCTGGCCGCCGAACGCGGCCGCATCGGCGAGCGATACCTGATCTCCGAGCGGATGATCGCGTTGAAAGAGGTGGTCCGGATCGCGGCCGACGAGGCCGGGGTGCCGCCGCCGCGGCGCTCGATCTCCGTTCCGATGCTCTACGCCCTGGGTGCGCTGGGCGACGTGCGGGCCCGGCTCACCGGCAAGGACGCCGAACTCAGCCTCGCCTCGGTGCGCATGATGCGTGCCGAAGCGCCCGTCGACCACAGCAAGGCCGTGCGCGAATTGGGCTGGCAGCCTCGCCCGGTCGAGGAATCCATTCGCGAGGCGGCCCGCTTCTGGGCGGCGATGCGAAATGCCAAGGGTAAGAGCGCGACTCCCGGCTGAACGCCACGCCGATCGCCGTTCAGGATGCGCCGCGGCCCGTCGTGGGGGACTAGCCTCGGGCGGTATGCCGACCGCGCGAGTACCCGTCGATCTCACCGGGGCGCCCCAGACCATGCTGGCGACGTTCTACGCGAAGGCGCTGGACGCCGACTTCGACAAGCCGATCCTGGGCGATCGGTACGCCAAGGAGATCGTCGAGCGCATCGACTACGACTGGAAGAAGACCACCATCACGGCGCGGCGAGCGCCGTCGGTGACCACCCGGTCGGCGCACTTCGACGACTGGACGCGCAAATTCCTTGCCGCGCATCCGCGTTCGGCCGTGCTGCACCTGGGCTGCGGGCTGGACAGCCGGTTCTTCCGCGTGCAGCCGGGTGCGGACGTCGAGTGGTACGACGTCGACTACCCCGAGGTTGTCGCGCTGCGCACCCAGCTCTACCCGAGCCCCGATCACTACCGCGTCATCGCCGCCTCGGTCACCGACCCGGCATGGCTGGAAGACATCCCCGCCGACCGTCCCACCCTGATGATCGGGGAGGGGCTGACCATGTACCTCGCCGAGCGGGACGGCATCGCGCTGCTGCGCCGGGTGGTCGACCGATTCGGTTCCGGCGAGTTGCAGTTCGACGCGTTCAACTGGCTCGGGATCAAGTCGCAATGGCTCAACACGGTGGTGCGGCGGTCGGGATCCACGCTGCACTGGGCGATCAACGGGCCCGACGACATCGTCAACGCCGTTCCGGGGGTGCGGCTGCTGGCCTGGGAACGATGGTTCGAGTCCGACACCTTCGCGCGGTTGCCCCGCCCAACCCGAGTCCTGGGCAAGCTCATGGCGCAGGTTCAGGCGGCTGCGAACATGGCGCAATACCACCGCTACGCATTTGGCCCGGCCGAACGGGAAGGCTAGGCCACGGACGCGCGTTGAACGACTGATAGGCGCCTGAAGGAGGAACCACCATGGCCCACCCGGAAATCAAAGAACCCAACGCGGGGCACCCGATCACCATCGAGCCGACCAAGGGACGGGTGCAGGTGCGCGTCAATGGCGAGCTCGTCGCCGACACCACCGCCGCGCTGGAACTGCGTGAAGCCACTTTGCCTGCGGTGCAATACATTCCGATCGCCGACGTGGTACAGGATCGGCTCACCCGGACGGACACCAGCACGTACTGCCCCTTCAAGGGCGACGCCAGCTACTACAGCGTGACCACTTCGGCCGGTGACACCATCGACGACGTGATCTGGACGTACGAGCAGCCGTATCCGGCGGTCGCGGCGGTCGCCGGGCATGTGGCGTTCTACCCCAACAAGGCCGACATCAGCGTGCTAGCTCAGTAGGGGACCCACCCGGGAAGCGCGGTCGCCACCGCGCGGGTGTCGCTGTAGAGGCGCATCGAGACGATCAGCCCGTCACGGGTGTCGAAGATGCAGACGAACGGGCTGTCGTACTCGACGCCGGCGGACGTGGTGCCGCTGGCCTGCGCCTCCACCACCACGGTCTCCCCCTCGTTGACGCAGCGCACCAGGTCGATGGTCAGTTCGAGCTCCTGTTTGCGTCGCTCCACCCCACGCCGAAACGCGTCCTTGTCACAGGACGTGCGGGTGTAGAGCGTCCAGTAGGTGAAGTCGTCGCTGAGCAGGGAGAAGCCCTCGTCCAGATCGCCGCCGTCGCTGGTGCTCTGCAGGAACATCCAGGCCAGTTCGCCCTGCGGGTCATCGAACGGCGTCATCACAACGCAATATTGACGTGGGACGCAGTTCACGGTCAATCACGGCAGTCGGGGAGTCATCAGGTGGAAAGCGCGCGCACGGTCGTGTTCCCCGGAGCCGTCAGCTTCGGGCACACGTTGGCGCCCCTTCGCCGCGGCCGGGGGGATCCGTGCTTCCGGACTCCCGGTGACGGCTCGATCTGGCGTACCAGCCTGCTACCCACCGGTCCGGTCACGGCCCGGATCAGCCGCGTCGCCCACAACACCGCGCACGCCGTGGCGTGGGGCGGCGGCGCGCAGGAGTTCGTCGAGATGCTGCCCGCCCTGCTCGGTCTCGAGGACGACGACTCGGACTTCGTGCCGCACCATCCGACGGTTGCCGCCGCCCAGCAACGGGTGCCGCACCTGCGCCTGGGAAGAACCGGCCTGGTGCTGGAGGCGCTGATCCCGGCCATCATCGAGCAGCGGGTGCCCGGCGCCGATGCGTTTCGCGCATGGCGGGTGCTGGTGTCGAAGTACGGCACGCCGGCGCCGGGGCCGGCGCCCGACGGGATGCGCGTCATGCCGGCCGCGGAGGTCTGGAGATACATCCCGTCGTGGGAGTTTCATCGCGCCAACGTGGACCCGAGACGGGCGCAGGCGGTGGTGACCTGCGCGCGTCGGGCCTCCTCGGTGGAGCGGCTGGCGGGTGGGCCGGCCGGGCAGGCGCGTGCGGCGCTCATGTCGCTGCCGGGCGTGGGGGAGTGGACCGCCGCCGAGACGGCACAACGCGCCTTCGGTGACGCCGACGCCGTGTCGGTGGGCGACTACCACATCCCCAAAATGATCGGCTGGACGTTGCTGGGGCGGCCCGTCGACGACGCCGGCATGCTCGAACTGCTCGAGCCGATGCGCCCGCACCGCCAGCGCGTGGTCCGGCTCCTCGAGGCCAGCGGACTGGCGTACGAACCGCGCCGCGGGCCGCGGCTGCCGGTGCAGCAAATCCACTCACTTTGATCCGTCGCGTTTTTCACTATCGCCATCGGGTACCCAACGGGGCAGTAACCGTGTGTGAACCCCATGGAAGGAAGCTAGGAAACAAGCGATGACTCAGTTCACGATTCCGGGATTGACCGACAAGCAGGCGGCGCGGCTCACCGAACTGCTGCAAAAGCAACTGAGCACCTACAACGATCTGCACCTGACGCTCAAGCACATTCACTGGAACGTGGTGGGCCCCAACTTCATCGGCGTGCACGAGATGATCGACCCGCAGGTGGATGCGGTCCGCGGGTTCGCCGACGATGTCGCCGAACGTATTGCGGCCCTTGGTGCTTCGCCGCAGGGTACTCCCGGCGCCATCATCAAGGACCGCTCGTGGGACGACTATTCGGTCGGCCGCGACACGGTCCAGGCCCACTTGGCCGCGCTGGATCTGGTGTACACCGGCGTGATCGAGGACATCCGCCAATACATCGACGAGACAGACGAACTCGACCAGGTGACCCAGGACCTGCTGATCGGGCAGGCGGGTCGGCTGGAGAAGTTTCAATGGTTCGTCCGGGCGCACCTGGAAAGCGCCGGCGGAGAGTTGGCTCACCAAGGCAAGAGCACCGAGAAGGACGCCGCAAGCAGCGCTCGTGGCAAATCCTGACGGTTATGCTAGTCACGGTGCTTGGAATCGGCGTCCCGCGAACCGTTTTTGGGGACTAGGACTTTTTGGGGACTAGGACATTGATGCGGTCTCCGGCCGTGAGTTGCACGGCGGGTTGGGCGTCGACCAGCTGCCGGTTGTGCACTACGGATACCGGGAGGTGGCCCGCCGGCCAATCGAGGTCGTCGAGCGTGCGTCCGACCGCGGCCGAATCCGCCGCCAGAGTGTGCTCGATGATGCAGTATCCGTCGAGTTGACTTCGCGGATCGTGTTCGTTCTCGGGACTTTTCGGGTCCGCGGAGTCACCGCCGAGATTCGCGGCGGTGGGGCTGGGTTCGACACCTGTGACGTAGGCACTGACGGCGCGCAGCACGTTCTGGTTGGTCAGCCAACCCTGAACGCGGTGCGCGTTGGTATCGATCACCGGTAGTCCATCGCGGCCATAGAGCACCAGCTGGCGCAGGGCCTGCGCGAGGCTGTCGTTGGCAAACAGCGCCTGCGGTTCCCGGATCCGGGTCACGGGGCCGAGGAGTTGTGTTCTGTCGTGGGTGGTGTCGCTTGTCGGGTGGGTCAGGTCCAGTGGAGTGGCAAATGGATGCATGGCCTCAGCGACCGTGAGGCCCGCAAAAGCGTGGGCGGGGGCGGGGCGATCGATGTCGATGCCCCGGCGTAGCAGCTTGGCGGTGTAGATGGTGCCGTAGGAAAGCCCGCGCGACACCGTGGTTCCCACGGCGACGGCCAGCATGACCGGCAATGTCAGGGTGAAGTCGCCGGTCATCTCGACCGTGCTGGCCAGCGCGGTGAGCGGGGCCCGGGCGGCGGAAGCGAATACCGCGCCCATGCCGACGATGGCATACAGCGCGGGATGTCCCACCGCAGTGCCGATGACGTGCTGGACGATCAGCCCGAATGCCATGCCGGAAGTAGCCCCCACGAACAACGACGGAGCGAACACGCCGCCGGAGCCGCCGATCCCGATGGTCAAGCTGCACGCCAGCATTTTGCCGCCGGCGAGGACCACCAGGAACCACAGAGCGTAATGGCCGGCAAAGGCGGCGTACATGACCGGGTAGCCCACCCCGTACAGCTGCGGCACGGCGAGCAACAGCAGGCCCAGCACCAATCCACCGACCGCCGGTCGCGCCCAGTCCGGGCGCTCGCCCCAGAGCCGATCACACAGATCCTCCGTCTTGTACAGGACGTTTTTGAACACGATGCCCAGCACCCCGGCGACCGCCGCAAGAAGGGCTATCAGCAAGTAATTGGCAATGTGATTGAGCTCGATGCCCTCGGGAAGCTTCGTGAGGAAAGGGGCGGAGCCGAAGAACACGCGGGCGATCACGTCGGCGACCATTGCCGAAAGCATGATGGTGAAGATCGCCTCGACCGAGAGTTCACGCAGGATCAGTTCGACGGCGAAGAACACCCCGGTGATCGGGGCGTTGAACGTTGCCGAGATGCCGCCGGCGGCGCCGCACGCCACCAGCACCCTTAGCCGATTCTCCGGCATCCGCACCCATTGACCGAAGCTTGATGCCAGCGCCGCACCGATCTGCACGATCGGCCCCTCCCGACCGACCGAGCCGCCGGTGCCGATGCACATCGCCGAGGCCAGCGCTTTCACCACCGTCACCTGCGGGCGGATGCGGCCGCCGTTCTCTGCGACGGCGATCATCACTTCCGGGACGCCGTGGCCACGCGCCTCGCGCGCGAACCGGCTGATCAGTGGCCCGTACAGCAACCCGCCGATAACGGGGATGACCGCGTAAAACGCGATCCCCAACCAGGGCAGGTGGTCGCTGGCCGCCCACCCCTGTTGGCCGAACTCGTCATGGCCGGTCGCCAGCCAGGTGAAGCCGAAGACCAGGTAGCGGAACGCGACCGCGCCGAGCCCGGCGCCGACCCCCACCACGATTGCCACGCAGAACAAGCCCAGTTGGTTCGCCCGCAGCCAGCTTGCGAGCTGTCCCGGAAACCCGGCCCCCGGCTTTCGCGTGCGGGCCGGGTGACCGGCTGATTTGTCCTGCCCCATGCCCGTCACCCTCCCCAGCGTTCTTTTCAATCGTTGCGTCGAAACCATGTCCGAAGGTCACCCGCACCCGCGACGAATATTTATGTCAGCAAATATTGCCCTATGGAACTATCGGCCGCCTGTTACGAGCCCCAGGAATAAGTGGACCTCAGTCCGGTTATATGGGGCATCCACTAAACGAGGAGCCCGATGCCTGCAATCACGGCTGACACCATGACCCTGCCGCGAGTGAGCGGCCCCGGCCCCGCGGATGCCGAGCGGGCCGTCCGATCGATCACCACCTGCCCGCGCGGCTACGAGGGCGAGGGTTTTCCGGTGGTGCGCGCCTTCGCGGGCGTCAGCACCGCCGCGCTCGACCCGTTCGTGCACATGGACCAGATGGGTGAGGTCGACTACCCACCGGGCGAGCCCAGGGGCACCGATTGGCATCCGCACCGCGGCTTCGAAACCGTGACCTACATGCTCGACGGGAAGTTCGCGCACCAGGACTCGCACGGTGGCGGCGGCCTGATCGCCGACGGCGCCACGCAGTGGATGACGGCCGGGTCCGGCATCCTGCACATCGAGACCCCGCCGGCCGAACTGGTCGACAGCGGCGGGCTCTTCCACGGCATCCAGTTGTGGGTCAACCTGCCGAAAAAGGACAAGTTCGCGCCCCCGCGCTATCAGGCCATCGAGGGTGGCGACGCTGCCCTGCTCGCCTCCGACGACGGCGGGGCATTGGTCCGCATCATCGCCGGCGAGATCGACGGCCACCGGGGTCCGGGCATCACTCACACCCCGATCACCCTCGCCCACGCGACCATCGAGAACGGGGCCCGGCTCAACATCCCGTGGCGGCGCGATTTCAACGCGCTGGCCTACGTGCTGTCCGGCAGCGGGTACGTCGGTCCGGTCGCGCACCCGATCCGCCAGGGGCAGTTAGCGGTCCTGTCAGCCGGCGATCGGATCACGGTCGGCGCCCAGCGGGCACCGGATTCGAGCGGCCTGCCGGTCCGGGGCGCCATTGATGTGCTGCTTCTGGGCGGGCGGCCGATTCGCGAACCGGTATTCCACTACGGCCCTTTCGTGATGAACACTCGGGCGGAATTGATCGAGGCGCTAGAGGACTACCGAGCTGGAAAGTTTGGCACCATTCCGCCAAATGCGCTAATGCCGCACCGCGGGGGTGGCACACTTTAGCAATGCATCCCCGGGGGAATCGCAGGCCGGGGCGTCCGCCCGCCGCGAAAGCCGACGAGACGCGGCAGCGGATCATCCAAGCCGCCCGTCTGGTCTTCAGCGAGCGCGGCTACGACGGCGCGACGTTCCAGGCCATTGCGGCGCGCGCCGACCTTACCCGACCGGCGATTAACCATTATTTCTCGAGCAAACGAGCGCTTTATCGCGAAGTTATGGACGAGACAAATGAATTCATCATCGGAGCAGGAATTAAACAGGCCGAAGGCGAGACGGGGCTGGTAGCACGGCTGACGGCGTTCATCTCCGCGGCTGTTAAAGCGAATTCGGAAAATCCCGCCGGTTCGGCGTTCATTATCGGCGGCGTACTTGAATCGCAGCGGCATCCGGAGTGGAGCGCAACCGAAAATGATTCCGTGCGGGTGGCGCGAGAATTTCTGATGCGCGAAGTGAACGAGGCGATCGAGCGCGGCGAGGTCGTCGCCGACATCGATGCGTCCGCGTTGGTCGAATCACTGCTCGTGGTGATCTCGGGGGTGGGCCTGTACGCGGGTTACATCAAGAGCTACAAGGAAATGCTGGCTGTCACAGGCATGCTGCGCCAGCTCCTGGAAGGCGCGCTCTGGCGGCCGGAGGCCTAGCCCCTTCGACGCAGTGAAGTTGCGCACAAAGCGTATAGGCTAACTAACTTATCCCGGTACCATGGTCGGGATATGACTGACCTGGATGCCTCGCCACCGCCTTCCGTACGGTCTGCCGGCGACAGCTGGACCATCACCGAACTCGTCGGCGCCACCGCGCTGGGCGTCGCCGCGTCGCGCGCCGCCGAGACCGCCGGACCCGATCCGCTGATCCGGGACGAGTTTGCCCGCCTGCTGGTGTCGTCGGCCGGACCGGCGTGGGCCCGGCTGGCCGACCCCGAGCTCGGCTGGCTCGACGGCGATCAGCACGGCCAGCGCGCGCATCGGTGCGGCATCGACTACCAAGCCGTGCGCACCCACTTCTTCGACGAGTACTTCGCCGGGGCCGTCGACGCAGGCATCCGCCAGGTGGTGATCTTGGCCGCCGGCCTCGACTCCCGGGCTTACCGGCTGGACTGGCCGACCGGCACCACGGTCTACGAGATCGACCAGCCCCAGGTGCTCGAATACAAGGCGGGCATCCTGCAGCAGCACGGCGCCGTGCCCACCGCCATCCGGCACCCCGTCGCGGTGGACCTGCGCGACGACTGGCCCGCGGCCCTGACCGCCGCCGGGTTCGACCGCACGCGGCCCACCGCGTGGCTGGCCGAAGGCCTGCTCCCGTACCTGCCCAGCGACGCCCAGGACCGGCTGTTCGAGATGTTCACCGCGCTGAGCGCACCCGGCAGCCAGGTCGCGATCGAGATGTTCGGCATGAACTCGCGCAGCAACTCGCAGCGCTGGCTGCGGATGCGGGAGCGGCTCGGCCTGGACGTCAACGTCCAGGCGCTGACGTACCACGAGCCGGACCGTTCGGACGCCGCGGCGTGGCTGGCCGAGCACGGCTGGCAGGTGCACAGCGTGAGTAACCGCGACGAGATGGCCCGGCTGGGGCGTCCAGTGCCCGACGACCTGACCGACGAGGCGGTCCGCAGCACCCTGTTGCGGGCGCGTCTCGGCACGCCCACCGCCTGACCGAGGATCGATCCAAGGAGCAACGCCATGAGTTCACTGCGCACGCACGACGACACCTGGGACATCAAGAGCAGCGTCGGCACCACCGCGGTGATGGTCGCCGCGGCGCGGGCCATCGAGACCGAGCAGCCCGACGCGCTGATCCGCGACCCCTACGCCCGGCTGCTGGTCAACAACGCCGGCGCCGAGGTGCTCTGGGAGGCCATGCTCGACCCGGAGGTCGTGGCCAAGATCGAAGCCATCGACGAAGAATCCGCCGCCCGGATCCAGCACATGCGCGGCTACCAGGCGGTGCGGACCCACTTCTTCGACGAGTACTTCGCAGACGCCGTCGCCGCCGGGATCCGGCAGGTGGTGATCCTCGCGTCGGGTCTGGATTCGCGGGCGTACCGCCTCGACTGGCCGGCCGGCACCACCGTCTACGAGATCGACCAGCCCCAGGTGCTGGACTACAAGACCACGACGCTGGCCGAAAGCGGTGCCACCCCGTCCGCCGACCGTCGCGAGGTGGCGATCGACCTGCGCGAGGACTGGCCGACCGCGCTGCGCGCCGCCGGCTTCGACCCCGCCCGGCCCACCGCCTGGCTGGCGGAGGGATTGCTGATGTACCTGCCCGCGGAAGCCCAGGACAAGCTGTTCACGCAGATCGGCGAGCTCAGCCCGGCGGGCAGCCGCGTCTCCGCCGAGACCGCACCCATGCACGCCGAGGAGCGGCGCCAGCAGATGCGCGAACGGTTCAAAAAGGTGGCCGACCAGCTCGGCCTCGAGGAGACCGTCGACGTCGGCGAGCTGATGTACCGCGACGAGCACCGTGCGAACCTCGCCGACTGGCTCAACGAGCACGGCTGGCGCGCCACGGCGCAGAACTCGATCGACGAGATGCACCGCCTGGGTCGTGGGGTGCAGAGTTCCGAAATCGACGAAGACCGGGACGCCTTCTCCGACTTCGTCATCGCCGAGCGCCTGTAGCGGCCCGCACCGGCTCGTCGACCGTCGGTTGGCTCGCGGCTCCGGTTACCGGGAATTCGCCTGGTCATCGGGGACAATGGTCACTCATTATGGCCAGTGGCGGATCGGGGCGATCGCACCGTTGGGTGCTGCTCAAGGGCCGCCTGGTCGCCAGCATCGCGTCGGCTTTCGTCATGGCCATCACCGGCGTCGGCTGGACGGGCTACCACACCGCGCTGGGCAGGATCATCATCTCGCACGCGCTGCCCCATGCGGCGACGACGCTGGACGGCAACCAGAACATCCTGCTGATGGGCTTGGACAGCAGGTTGGATCAGAACGGTCAGCCGCTGCCCCAGGAGATCTACGACGCGCTGCACGCCGGTGACGAAAGCTCGGGCGGCTACAACGCGAATGTCCTTATCGTCGTGCATCTTTCGGACGGTGACGGGCCCGTCACCGCGATCTCGATTCCGCGCGACGACTACGCGGAGCTACCGGGCTGCCCGGGGTCGGTCTGTGCCGGCAAGATCAAGCAGGCCTACGGGCTGGCCTATCAGCAGTCGCTGAATTCGCAGGCGGCCGGGAAATCGGGTGGGGCGGGCGCCACCAACCTGGCGGCCCGCGAGCAGACCGCCCGCGAGGCTGGGCGCAAGGCCGAAATCAGCGCCGTCAACGACTTTCTGGGGATCTCCGTCGACCACTTCGTCGAGATCACGCTGGGCGCGTTCTTTCAAATCGCCAAGGCCGTCGAGCCGATCACGGTGTGCCTCAACGCCGATACGCGGGACAGCTATTCGGGTGCCGACTTCCATCAGGGGGTGCAGCGCATCGACGCCGCGGACGCGATGGCCTTCGTGCGGCAGCGCCGCGACGAAAACGACGGCTCCTTCACCGATTTCGACCGGACGCGACGGCAGCAGGCGTTCCTGGTGTCGTTGGTCCAGGCGGCTCGCAGCGGTGGTGCGCTGTCCAGCGTGAGCGGGCTGCGTAAGCTGCTGCAGGTCGCCCGAGACAACGTCGCCGTCGACGACGGGCTCGACATCATGGAATTGGCCTCGCGGGCCTCGCAATTGAGTGAGCGGCCGCTGTCGCTGTACACCCTGCCCATCTCCGGCTTCGGCAAGGACGCCAACGGGTCCGACATCAACCAGGTCGACCTTCCGACGATCCGGCGCATCGTCAACGAGCGCTTCATGTCCGACACGCCGGTCGCGCTCGAGGCCGCGTCACCGGCCACCCAGCCGGCACCCGTGCTGACCGAACCCGTGATCCTCGACGTCGTCAACGCGGCCGCACGGGACGGACTCGCGGCCGCCATCGAGGAGGCCTTCGCGGCCCGCGGCTTCACCCGCGGCAGCGCCACGACCGCCGCGGCCCCGGCCGACGACAGCGTCATCGAATACGGCCCCGGGGCGGACCGCGGCGCGCAGCTCCTGGCCGACCAGCTGCATATGCCCGCGACGGCGAACGGCGCCGTGGCCGCGGGCACCGTGCGGCTGACGGTGGGGACGGGGTTTCCCGCGGCGGACTACCTCGCCCACCCCGGCGCGACGACCGACCCGTCGGGGTCCGGGCAGGTGAGTGCCGTCGCCGCCACCGGCACCGGCGACCGCGCCCCGGCGCCGACCGACCTCAGCCAGATGACCGCGGCGAAGGTGCCCTGCGTCAAGTAACCGCGCCGCAACCGCGGTGGTACTGCCCGGCGAGACCGGGGTTGGCCGGATCCTTCCTATTGCTCTCCCAACCGGATGGTTAGTATCGCGGTTATCACCGATGAGCGGCCGCCTTGCAGCGGGACTCTGCTCGGGAAGGACAATGATGACCACCGAATCGGTTGCATCGCAGACATCGCTCGCCGAGGACTCCACCAACGGGGCGGCTGCGGCCGACGTCCCCGCCACGGTTGCCCGCCTTCGTCAGACCTTCGCCACCGGACGTACCCGCGACGTCGAATGGCGCAAGCGGCAGCTGCTGCAACTGGCGAAGCTGATGGAGGAGAACGAGGCCGCGATCGCCGCCGCGCTCGCCGAAGACCTGGACCGCAGCCCCTTCGAGGCCTACATCGCTGACATCGCCACCACCGCCGGCGAAGCCAAGTACGCGGCCAAGAAGGTGCGGAGGTGGACCCGCCGCAAGTACCAGCTGCTGGAGGTGCCGCAACTTCCCGGCCGCGGTTGGATCGAGTACGAGCCCTACGGCACCGTGTTGATCATCGGCGCCTGGAACTACCCGTTCTATTTGACCCTGGGTCCGGCCGTCGGAGCGATCGCCGCCGGAAACGCCGTCATCCTCAAGCCCTCCGAGATCGCGGCGGCGTCCGCGCACCTGATGGCCGAGCTGGTGCCGAAGTATCTCGACAAGGACGCCATCGCGGTGGTCGAGGGCGACGGCGCGACGAGCCAGGAGCTCATCGCCCAAGGCTTGGACCGCGTGCTGTTCACCGGCGGCACCGAGATCGGCCGCAAGGTCTACGAGGGCGCGGCACCGCACCTGACGCCCTGCACTCTGGAGCTCGGCGGCAAGAGCCCGGTCATCGTCGCCGCCGACGCCGACGTGGAGGTGGCGGCCAAGCGGATCGCCTGGATGAAACTGCTCAACGCCGGACAGACCTGTGTGGCACCCGATTACGTCCTGGCGGACGCCACGATTCGCGATGAACTGGTCGACAAGATCGGTGCCGCCATCACCAAGTTCACCTCGGACAAGCCGGGCGGCATGCGGGTGGTCAATCAGCGCCAATTCGACCGGATCAGCGGTTACCTGTCCAGCGGAGACGGCAAGGTCACCGTCGGCGGGGCCTGCGACGCGTCAAACCTGCGCATCCAGCCCGCCGTCGTGGTGGACCCCGACCCGAACGGGCCGCTGATGCAGAACGAGATCTTCGGTCCCGTCCTGCCGGTGGTCACCGTCCAAAACCTGGACGAGGCAATACGTTTCGTGAACTCAAGGCCCAAGCCGCTGTCGGCGTACCTGTTCACCAAGCGGCGCGAGACGCGCGAGCGGGTGATCAAGGAGGTGCCGGCCGGCGGCATGCTGGTCAACCACATCGCCTTCCAGGTGTCGACGGCCAAGCTGCCGTTTGGTGGGGTCGGCGCTTCGGGGATGGGGGCCTACCACGGCCGCTATGGCTTCGAGGAGTTCAGCCACCGCAAGTCGGTGTTGACCAAACCCACTCGGCCCGACCTGTCGAGCTTCATCTACCCTCCGTACACCGAGCGGGCCTTCAAGATGGCCCGCCGAATGTTCTGACCCTGGTTTCACCGAAACCGTTGCAACACTGAGTTTTTCACAGCAGAGAGGAAACGTATGCCCGGAGTGCAGGATCGCGTCATCGTCGTCACCGGAGCCGGTGGAGGCCTGGGCCGTGAGTACGCCCTGACCCTCGCCAAGGAGGGCGCCAGCGTCGTCGTCAACGACCTCGGCGGTTCGCGTGACGGCACCGGCGCCGGCCATAACATGGCCGACCAGGTGGTCCAGGAGATCAAGGACGCCGGCGGGCGGGCGGTCGCCAACTACGACAGCGTCGCCGAACCCGAGGGCGCCGAGAACATCATCAAAACCGCGCTCGACGAATTCGGCGCCGTGCACGGCGTGGTCAGCAACGCCGGCATCCTGCGCGACGGCACCTTCCACAAGATGTCCTTCGAGAACTGGGACGCCGTGCTCAAGGTGCACCTCTACGGCGGCTACAACGTCATCCGCGCCGCCTGGCCGCACTTCCGTGAGCAGAGCTACGGCCGCGTCGTCGTGGCCACCTCCACCAGCGGGCTGTTCGGTAACTTCGGCCAAACCAACTACGGCGCAGCCAAACTCGGCCTCGTCGGCCTGATCAACAGCCTGGCGCTGGAGGGTGCGAAGTACAACATCCACGCCAACGCGGTCGCCCCGATCGCCGCCACCCGCATGACCGAGGACATCCTGCCCAAGGAGGTGCTCGAGAAGCTGACCCCCGAATACGTCGCACCCGTGGTGGCCTACCTGTGCACCGAGGAAAACCCGAACAGCGCTTCGGTTTTCGTCGTCGGTGGCGGCAAGGTGCAGCGCGTCGCGCTGTTCCAGAACGCGGGCGTCAACTACGACAAGCCGCCGACGGTGGAGGACATCGCCTCGCAGTGGGGCGAGATCACCGATCTGTCCGCGGCGAAGCAAGCGGACTTCAAGCTGGGCTGAGCCAGCCGCGACCGGGTGGTCAGCGAGTCAGGCGAGCAGTTCGCCACGCAGGCGTTCGACGTCCGCCTCGCTGACACCCGCGTCGCGTAAATAGGCGTCCAGGGACCCGAATTCGTCGTCGATCGATTGGAAAGCGGCGTCCAGGTATTCCGGACGCACGCCGAGGACTCCGTCGGACAGCCGCGCCTCGGTGAACGTCATGACTTCCGGGGTGAGTTCGACGTCGGAGCGCTGCTTGATCATCTCGGAGATGTGGTCCCGGAGTTGGGGGACCGCGGCGTTGCTGCGCAGGTAGTCGGCGATGATGGTGTCGCGGTCGACGCCGAGCACTTCCAGCACCGTCGCGATCACGAAACCGGTCCGATCTTTGCCCGCGAAGCAGTGCGTGAGCACCGGGCGCCCGGCACCCAGCAGCGAAAAGACTTGCCGCACAGCACGTTGCGCCCCGTTGCGGGTCGGAAACTGCCGGTACTCGTCGATCATGTGACGAACGGCGGCCTCGTTGACGGCCTCGTCGGATTGGTTCGGGTCGCCTTCGAACAGCCGACGGAACGCGTGCTCGTGCGGGGCCTCGTTGTCGGTCGGTGCATCGTCGCCGAGGTCGGGAAGGGGCAGCCGGTGGATCTCGACGCCGTCGGGGACCAGCCCCGGGCCGCGCCGGGCGACTTCCTGGTTCGCGCGCAGGTCGGCGACATCGGTGATGCCCAGCTCGAGCAGCGTTGCGCGTCCGGCGTCGTCGAGCCGGCTCAGCTCACCGGACCGGAACAGCCGCCCGGGCCGAAGCGCGCTCGCGCCGTCGGCGACGTCGCGAAAGTTCCACGCGCCGGACAGTTCTCGCAACGCCTCGGTCATCCTGCGGTGACCGCCGCGGCGAAGGCCGACTGTTCGCGGCCGATCTCGGTGCGCGCGATGGTCCGCATGTGCACCTCGTCGGGTCCGTCGAAGATGCGCATGGCGCGGTGCCAGCCGTAGAGGCGGGCCAGCACCGTGTCGTCGCTGACGCCGGCGGCGCCGTGTACCTGGATGGCGCGGTCGATGACGTCGCACGCGACCTGCGGTGCCACCGCCTTGATCTGCGAGACCAACAGGTGGGCGGCCTTGTTGCCGTGCTGATCGATGGTCCACGCCGCTTTTTCGCACAGCAAGCGGGCCTGGTCGATCTCGTTGCGGGACTTCGCAATTGCTTGCTGCACCAGACCCTGGTCGGCCAGCGGCCGGCCGAAGGCGATGCGGTTGTTCGCGCGGTGCACCATCAGCGCCAGCGCACGTTCGGCGCCGCCGAGCGCGCGCATACAGTGGTGGATGCGGCCCGGGCCCAGCCGGGCCTGGGCGATCGCGAAGCCGCCGCCCTCCTCACCGAGCAGATTGGTGGTTGGCACCCGCACGTTGTCGTAGATGATCTCGCAGTGCCCGTGCTGGTCCTGCCAGCCGAACACCGACGTCGAGCGCACCACCGTCACGCCAGGGGTGTCCATCGGCACCAGCACCATCGACTGCTGCTGGTGACTGGCGGCGTCGGGGTTGGTGCGGCCCATCACGATCAGGATCTTGCAGCGCGGGTCGGCCGCGCCCGAGGTCCACCATTTACGGCCGTTGATGACGTAGTCGGCGCCGTCGCGCACGATCGACGTCTCGATGTTGCGGGCGTCGCTGCTGGCGACCGCCGGCTCGGTCATCGAGAACGCGCTGCGGATCTCGCCCGCCAACAACGGCTCCAGCCACTGCTTGCGCTGCTCCTCGGTGGCGAACAGGTGCAGGGTCTCCATGTTCCCGGTGTCTGGCGCCGCGCAGTTGACCGCCTCGGGCGCGAGCTCCAGGCTCCAGCCGGTGAGCTCGGCCAGCGGGGCGTACTCGAGGTTGGTCAACCCCGATTCGGCCGGCAGGAACAGGTTCCACAGTCCCCGCTCTTTGGCCTTGACCTTGAGGTCCTCGATGACGGGCGGGACCGTGTGATCGTGTGGGCCGGCTTCTTCACGGTATTTGTCGTATTCGGCCTCGGCCGGAAAGACGTACTCGGTCATGAAGTCGGACAGTCGCTTGTGGTAGTCGATGGCTTTGGCCGACATCGCGAAGTCCATGCCCGTCACGATAGGACACGTGTCGAGTCGCCGGGTTTCCGGTCGTCAGCGCGGTGCTTACGCCGGGGTGAAAGCGCGCCGGCGGGGCGGCACGATAGAGGCATGAGTGAAGCCCGCCCCCCGTTCCCGCCGTTCACCCGGGAAACCGCGATCCAGAAAGTGCAGGCGGCCGAGGACGCCTGGAACACCCGCGATCCCCACCGCGTCAGCCTGTCCTACACCGTCGATTCACAGTGGCGCAATCGCGACGAACACGTCGTGGGCCGCGACGAGATCGTGGCGTTTCTGACCCGCAAGTGGCAGCGCGAACTGGATTACGCACTGCGCAAGAGCCTTTGGGACTTCCACGACAACCGCATCGCGGTGCGGTTCCAGTACGAGTGCCGCGACGCGTCCGGCCAGTGGTATCGCAGCTACGGCAACGAGCTGTGGGAGTTCACCGAGTCCGGACTGATGGCGCGGCGCGAAGCCAGCATCAACGACGTGCCGATCGAGCAATCGCAGCGGCGCTACTTCGGGCCCCGACCGGAGTCCGAACACGGCCACGACATCCCGCTTTGGTAGCAACAACGCCGGCTTGTGACCTCACAACGGTGCGGGCGCTACTGCGTCGCGCGGCGGCGGCGAACCATCGACCGGAGCGTCGATCGCCTTCGGCCGGGGTATCCCGCCTTGGGTCGCCGGAGCCGTTGACGCGTCCATGGTGAAACCTGGTTAAGGTAGCGAAGCGCGCGGCCGAGCCGGCGCCACGTCCATCGGCAGGGACAGTACGGGAAAGTACGGAAAGTAGATGTACGCGCCATGACAAATGCGCAGACGACGGTAGGAGTGGTCGCCGAATCCGGCCCCGACGAGCGGCGGGTCGCGCTGGTGCCGAAGGCGGTCGCGTCGCTGGTGAACAGCGGCGTGGCGGTGGTGGTCGAATCCGGCGCGGGGGAGCGGGCGTTGCTGCCCGACGCGCTCTACACCGAGGCCGGGGCCAGCATCGGCGACGCGTGGGCCGCCGACGTGGTGGTCAAGGTCGCGCCGCCGACCCAGGCCGAGGTCGCCAAGCTGCACAGCGGTCAGACGCTGATCGGTTTCCTCGCGCCGCGCAACGCCGAGAACTCGATCGGCGCGCTGAAGCAGGCGGGCGTGCAGGCGTTCGCGCTCGAGGCCATCCCGCGGATCTCGCGGGCCCAGGCGATGGACGCGCTGTCGTCGCAGGGCAACGTGGCCGGTTACAAGGCGGTGCTGCTGGCGGCCTCGGAGTCCACCCGGTTCTTCCCGATGCTGACGACGGCGGCCGGCACCGTGAAGCCGGCCACCGTGCTGGTGCTCGGCGTCGGGGTGGCCGGGCTGCAGGCGCTGGCGACGGCCAAACGGCTGGGCGCCCGTACCACCGGCTACGACGTCCGGCCCGAGGTGGCCGACCAGGTGCGCTCGGTGGGCGCGCAGTGGCTCGACATTGGAATCGACGCCTCCGGCGAGGGTGGCTACGCCCGTGAGCTCACCGACGAGGAGCGCGCCCAGCAGCAGAAGGCTTTGGAGAAGGCGATCAGCGGCTTCGACGTCGTGATCACCACGGCGCTGGTCCCGGGACGCCCGGCGCCACGCCTGGTCACCGCGGCGGCGGTGGAGGCGATGAAGCCCGGCAGCGTGGTGGTGGACCTGGCCGGCGAGACCGGCGGCAACTGCGAGCTCACCGAGCCCGGCCAGACCGTCGTCAAGCACGACGTCACCATCGCGTCGCCACTGAACCTGCCGGCCACCATGCCCGAGCACGCCAGCGAGCTCTATAGCAAGAACATCACCGCACTGCTGGACCTGCTGCTCACCGACGGCAAGCTGGCCCCCGACTTCGACGACGAAGTGATCGCGGAATCGTGTGTCACACGGAAGGACTCGTAGATGTACGACGAGCTATTGGCCAACCTGGCGATCCTGGTGCTGTCCGGATTCGTCGGGTTCGCGGTCATTTCGAAGGTGCCCAACACGCTGCACACGCCGCTGATGTCGGGCACCAATGCCATCCACGGCATCGTGGTGCTGGGCGCGCTGGTGGTGTTCGGCTCGGTCGAGCACCCGTCGCTGGCGGTGCAGATCATCCTGTTCGTCGCGGTGGTGTTCGGAACCCTGAACGTCATCGGCGGGTTCATCGTCACCGACCGGATGCTGGGCATGTTCAAGGGCAAGAAGAAGCCGCTGCCCGCCAAGGCCGAGAGCACGGAAGCGCCGGCCGCCAAATGAATTACCTGGTTATCGGCCTCTACATCATCTCGTTCGCCCTCTTCATCTACGGCCTGATGGGCCTGACCGGACCCAAGACGGCGGTGCGGGGCAACCTGATCGCCGCGGTCGGCATGGCGCTGGCGGTGGTGGCGACCCTGATCAAGATCCGCCACACCGACCAGTGGGTGCTGATCATCGCCGGCCTGGTGGTGGGCGTCGTGCTCGGCGTCCCGCCCGCCCGCTACACCAAGATGACGGCCATGCCGCAGCTGGTGGCGTTCTTCAACGGCGTCGGCGGCGGCACGGTCGCGCTGATCGCGCTCGCGGAATTCATTGAGACGCACGGCTTTTCGGCTTTCCAGCACGGCGAGTCGCCGACCGTGCACATCGTGGTGGCCTCGCTGTTCGCCGCGATCATCGGGTCGATCTCGTTCTGGGGATCGATCATCGCGTTCGGCAAGCTGCAGGAGATCATCTCCGGATCGCCGATCGGCTTCGGCAAGGCGCAGCAGCCGATCAACCTGCTGCTGCTGGCCGGGGCGGTGGCCGCGGCCGTCGTCATCGGCCTGCACGCGCATCCGGGCACCGGCGGCGCGCCGCTCTGGTGGATGGTCGGGCTGCTCGCCGCCGCGGGCGTGCTGGGCCTGATGGTGGTGCTGCCGATCGGCGGCGCCGACATGCCGGTGGTCATCTCGCTGCTGAACGCGATGACCGGGCTTTCGGCCGCGGCCGCGGGGCTGGCGCTGAACAACACCGCGATGATCGTCGCGGGCATGATCGTCGGCGCGTCCGGTTCGATCCTGACCAACCTGATGGCCAAGGCCATGAACCGCTCGATCCCCGCGATCGTCGCCGGCGGCTTCGGCGGCGGCGGGATCGCGCCGAGCGGCGGAGACAGCGGCGACAAGACCGTCAAGGCCACCTCGGCCGCCGACGCGGCGATCCAGATGGCGTACGCCAACCAGGTGATCGTGGTGCCCGGCTACGGCCTCGCGGTCGCCCAGGCCCAGCACGCGGTCAAGGACATGGCGGCGCTGCTGGAAGACAAGGGCGTGGAGGTCAAGTACGCCATCCATCCGGTCGCCGGCCGGATGCCGGGCCACATGAACGTGTTGCTGGCCGAGGCCGAGGTCGACTACGACGCCATGAAGGACATGGACGACATCAACGACGAGTTTGCCCGCACCGACGTCGCGATCGTCATCGGCGCCAACGACGTCACCAACCCGGCGGCCCGCAACGACGCGTCCAGCCCGATCTACGGCATGCCGATCCTCAACGTGGACAAGGCCAAGTCGGTGATTGTGCTCAAGCGGTCGATGAACTCCGGTTTCGCAGGCATCGACAATCCGCTGTTCTACGGCGAAGGCACCAGCATGCTGTTCGGCGACGCGAAGAAATCGGTGACCGAGGTCGCCGAGGAACTCAAAGCGCTGTAACGGCGGGAAAAGCGCCGCTGCGCTGGGCGGTTAGACGGGCGGGTACGCCGGCGGCGGGTAGCCGTTTCCGTCGGTGACCCCACGCAAGCCCCAGGTCAGGTACCGCATGAAGAACTCGATCTCGTCGCTTCCGTCGTAATCCGGACTCGGATCCATCGGCCCCACCTCTCGACTCATCGCGTTCGATCAGGAGTCTAGTCGCATACGCCTGCACGTGACACCCGGCGTTTTGCTTAAACTGTCCAACCAGTTAGTTGATAGCTATTCTGGGCCGCACCGCCCCTGGCCTGGCCATACCGACGATAGTGAGAACAGATGCCCACCGACAGCATCACCCCGAACGGGCTGACCCGGCGCGAAGAGCTGCTGGCGGTTGCCACCAAGCTGTTTGCTGCGCGCGGCTATCACGGCACCCGGATGGACGATGTGGCCGACGTGATCGGGCTGAACAAGGCGACGGTCTACCACTACTACGCCAGCAAGTCGCTGATCCTGTTCGACATCTACCGCCAGGCCGCCGAGGGCACGCTGGCCGCCGTGCACGACGACCCGTCCTGGACGGCGCGCGAGGCCCTCTACCAGTACACCGTCCGGCTGCTCACCGGCATCGCCAGCGATCCAGAACGGGCCGCGGTGTACTTCCAGGAGCAGCCCTACATCACCGAATGGTTCACCAGTGAGCAGGTCGCCGAGGTCCGGGAGAAGGAAGCCCAGGTCTATCACCACGTGCACGGCCTGATCGACCGCGGCATCGCCAACGGCGAGTTCTACCCGTGCGACTCGCACGTGCTGGCGCTGGGCTACATCGGCATGACCCTGGGTGCCTACCGCTGGCTTCGCCCGAGCGGGCGGCGGTCGGCCAAGGAGATCGCCGCCGAGTTCAGCACCGCGCTGCTGCGCGGGCTCATTCGCGACGAAGCCATCCGCACGACGTCCCCGCTCGGACCCTAGGCGGGCGCGCCTTTCAGGTGCTTGTCCAGGAACGCGAGCTGGTCGGCGACCACCCGCTGGAAGGCGTCGTCGACGTAGATCGCGAAATGTCCCTCGGGATATAGCTTGATCTCGCCGCGGGGCGCCCTGGCCGCGTGGCGCAGCGTGGCCGACGCGGGCGCCACCGAGTCCGCTTCGCACACGCAGAACAGGATCGGGCACTCGATCTTGGGTGTCTCGCGGCCGGGCCGATAGCTGAAGACCTGCAACGCGATTCGCGCGGCCACCTCGTTGCGCAACTCGACTCCGTCGGGCACCAGCCGCAGGTAGCCGGCGTACGCGTCGGGGGTGTTCATCAGCGCGACCTCGCCCGGCCTACCGGCCGTCGGGACCATCACCGGCGGGCGGCCGCGGCGGCGGGCCAGCAGGTCGCGCACCACCCGGGCGGTGATGCGCGCGGCGATCAGCGGGTTGGTGATGGTGCGTGCGGACGCGAGGCCGTCGGTGAACGGGCATTGGGCGATCGCGGCGGCGATGCCCGGCAGCCGGGCCGCCGTGGCGATCACGTGGCCGCCGGCAAAACTGGTGCCCCACAACGCGATCCGGCCGGGGTCGATGCCCGGGAGGGTGCGGGCGTAGGCGACGGCCGCGGCCCAGTCGGCGAGCTGCATGCCGACATCGAGGACCTGACGCGGCCGGCCCTCGCTGTCACCGAAGTTGCGGTAGTCGAACACCAGGCAGGCGTAGCCGGCCGCGCTGAAACGCTCGGCGTAGGCGTCCAGGCGCATGCTGCGCACCGCGCCCAGGCCGTGCGCCATCACCAGCAGCGGCGCCGGCCCGTCGCCGGCCGGCCGGTAGAGCCAGGCGCTGATCAAATCGTCGCCGGACGGGAACTGAAGGTCTTCGCGTGGTGTCATCAGCGATTGATTCTGCCCCGCGGGCCGCGGCCAGTCCCGCAGGTATGCGACCCAAATTTTATGGACTACTGTCTAGAAAAGTTGTCCAGGGTTTTCAGGGACGGGAGACTGTCATGGCGATCCGCGTCGCGCACGTCGGCACCGGAAATGTCGGAGGGCTGGCCCTCGCCGAACTCATCACCAACCCGCAGTTCGAACTGATCGGGGTGTGCGTCTCTACGCCCGAGAAGGTGGGCAAGGACGCCGGCGAGCTGTGCGGCGTCGGCCTGGACACCGGCGTGGTCACCGGCGTCGCCGCCGTCGATGACCTGGACGCCATCATCGCCGCCAAGCCCGACTGCATCGTGTACTGCGCGATGGGCGACACCCGGCTGCCCGAGGCGATGGCCGACGTGATGCGCATCCTGGCCGCCGGCATCAACGTCGTCGGCTCGTCGCCGGGGCTGCTGCAGTACCCGTGGGGCGTGATGCCCGACAAGTACATCGCCCGCGTGGAAGACGCTGCCAAGCAAGGCAATTCGAGCATCTTCATCAGCGGCGTCGACCCGGGGTTCGCCAACGACCTGATCCCGTTCGCGCTCGCCGGCACGTGTCAGCGCATCGAGCAGGTGCGCTGCATGGAGATCCACGACTACGCGTCGTACAACGGAACCGAGGTCATGGACTACATGGGGTTCGCCAAGCCGATGGACGAGATCCCGATGCTGCTGCAGCCCGGCATCTTGAGCATCGCGTGGGGCACCGCGATCCGTCAACTGGCGGCCGGCCTCGGCATCGAGGTCGACGAGATCACCGAGTCCTACCAGCGCGAGCCCGCGCCCGAGGATTTCGACATCGCGGTCGGGCACGTCGCCAAGGGCACGGTGGCGGTGCTGCAGTTCGAGATTCGCGGCATGGTCAACGGTCATCCGGCCATCGTCATCGAGCACGTCACCCGGCTGCGGCCCGACCTGCGCCCCGACCTGCCCCAGCCCGCCTCCGGTGACGGCTCCTACCGCGTCGAGATCACCGGCGAGCCGTCGTATGCGGTCGACATCATTCCCAGCAGCCGCAAGGGCGACCACAACCACGCGGCGATCGCGGGCGCCGCGGGCCGCGTCGTCAACGCCATCCCCGCCGTGATCGCCGCGCCGCCGGGCATTCGGACCACACTTGACTTGCCGCTGGTAACGGGCAAAGGCCTTTACGCACCAAGCACTTTGGTGACCACCTAAATCGAAAGGAGACCCACGTGGGTCGGGTAGACGGCAAGGTTGCGCTGATCAGTGGTGGCGCCGGCGGCATGGGAGCCGAAGACGCGCGGCTGCTGGTCGAGGAGGGCGCCAAGGTCGTGATCGGCGACATCCTCGACGACCAGGGCAAGGCGCTGGCCGACGAGATCGGCGACTCGGCGCGCTATGTGCACCTCGACGTCACCCAGCCAGACCAGTGGGACGCCGCCGTCGCCACCGCGGTCGGCGAATTCGGCAAGCTCAACGTGCTGGTCAACAACGCCGGCACCGTGGCGCTCGGCTCGCTGAAGAACTTCGATCTGGCCAAGTGGCAGAAGGTGATTGACGTCAACCTGACTGGGACGTTCTTGGGCATGCGGGCCGCGGTCGAGCCGATGATCGCGGCCGGCGGCGGCTCGATCATCAACGTGTCCTCCATCGAGGGCCTGCGCGGCGCGCCGATGGTGCACCCCTACGTCGCGTCCAAGTGGGGCGTGCGCGGGCTGGCGAAGTCGGCGGCCCTCGAGCTGGCGCCGCACAACATCCGGGTCAACTCGATACACCCGGGGTTCATCCGCACCCCGATGACCGCCCACCTGCCCGAGGACATGGTGACCATCCCGCTGGGCCGCCCGGGCGAGGTCCGCGAGGTCGCGACCTTTGTGCTCTTCCTGGCCAGCGACGAGTCGTCCTACTCCACCGGCAGCGAGTACATCATGGACGGCGGCCTGGTCACCGACGTGAATCACAAGGAGTTCTAGGCGGCTCATGCGGCCGTCGCCCTTATAAGTGACCGGTCGGCTAATATCGGTGGCATGCCCCGCCCACCAAACCCGGACGTGCCTCGCCGGCTCTTGGCGGCGGGGCTTGACCTGGTGCATGCGCGTGGGTTCGCGGCCAGCGGCGTCAAAGACATCACCGACGCGGCCGGCGTGCCGAAGGGGTCGTTCTACGCGTACTTCCCCAGCAAAGAGGCGTTTGCCGCGGCCATCCTGGAGCACTACTGGGCCGATATCGAAGCGCGCCTGGTGCCCATCCTTGGGGCGGACGGGCCGGCGCGGGAGCGAATCACCCGCTTCTTCCATGCGCTCGCCGACGAACACGCAACCGCCAACTTCCTGCTCGGCTGCCTGGTCGGCAACCTCTCGCTCGAGCTCGGGGGATCCAGCGACCAGGTCCGCGCCGAGCTCGTCCGCATTCTCGACCGCTGGGATACGGCCATCGCGGAATGTGTGCGGTCCGGCCAGCGTGGATCGGGAGAGATTCGCGCGGACCTTGATGCGGAGCAACTGGCGGCCCAACTGATCGAGGCGTGGGAAGGGGCGGCCCTGCGCGGCAAGGTGACCCGCAGTCGCGGCCCCTACGACCGCTTCGAGGCGGTTACGGTCCCGGCGCTCCTGGACTGATGGTTAAGACCGGGAATGTCGGCACCGCCCGCGCTTGTTAAATAGACGACTGGTCAGTTATAAACCAGGTGACAAGCGAGGAGCCGGACCGCCATGACATCGAACGAGAATCTCAGTCAACGCAGAATTGTCCTGAACAACGGCGGGGAGATTCCGGCGCTCGGGTTCGGGACTTCGCTTTCCGATAACGGCAGGACGCGCGAGGCCGTCAAAGCCGCGGTCGAGGTCGGGTTCCGCCACCTCGACGCTGCGGAGCGTTACCGCAACGAAGCCGAGGTGGGTGCGGCGCTCAAGGAGCTGTTCGCCGACGGGACGGTCCGCCGCGACGAGCTGTTCGTGACCACCAAGCTGTGGAACAACAACCACCGACCCGAACGGGTGAAGCCCGCGCTGCAGGCGAGCCTTAACAGGCTCGGGCTGGACACGGTGGACCTGTATCTGGTGCACACCCCGTTCGCGTTCCAGCCTGGCGATGACCAAGATCCCCGCGACATCCACGGCGCCGTCATCTACGACGACGGCGTCACCTTGGAGGAGACGTGGGCCGCGATGGAAGCGCTTGTGGACGAAGGCCTTACGAACGCAATCGGGCTGTCCGACATCGACGTCGAAGGCGTCCGAAGGATAGTCGAGACCGCCCGCATCAAGCCGGCCGTCGTCCAGGTCGAGTCGCACCCGTATCACCCCCAGTGGGAACTGCACGGTTTGCGCGACACGGACGGAATCATCCTGTCGGCGTTCGCCTCGCTGGGGCACGCGCTGGAACCGCGGCTCCTCGATGACCCGCTCATCGTGTCCATCGCCCGGCAGCTCGGCAAGACTCCCGCACAGGTGCTGCTGGCCTGGGGAATTCAGCGGGAAAGCGCGGTTCTCACGGCATCCGTGACGCCGGCACGCATCCGCGAGAACTTCGACGTCACCGCGCTTCCCGAGAGCGCGATCCAGGACATCAATGAGCGCCTGGAAACTCGGCACCGGTTCAATTCCGTTGTCGACGCGGGGCAACCGGGATTCGCCGAGGTGCCCCAAGGCAGTGGATAGGGTCGCCCGATGAAGGCGATGGCGGGTGTCGGCCGCCTTGCACCAGGCGGGTTTTCGGCATGTCGGTCCCGTCGTCGCCCACTCCCTCATGCAGACCGCGGGAATCGGGAACGGCCATTTCGATGGGTGCTTCCGCGCGGTGCCGGGCTGAACCAGGACAACACGCGGCCGGTGCAAGCGTCTCGCGTCGTCGGTGCTATAACCGCGAGCATGCTGCGCAGCCTGGCGAGCCTGGTCGGATCGAACCACGTCGTCACCGATCCCGACGTGCTGGCGGCGCGCAGCGTCGACCACACCGGCCGCTACCGCGGCAAGGCGAGCGCGCTGGTGCGGCCCGGCACGGCCGAGCAGGTCGCCGAGGTGCTGCGGGTGTGCCGCGACGCCGGCGCCCATGTGACCGTGCAGGGCGGCCGGACCTCGCTGGTGGCCGGCACCGTTCCCGAGCATGACGACGTGTTGCTGTCCACCGAACGGCTGCACGCCGTCGCCGACGTCGACACCGTCGAACGCCGCATCGAGGCCGGCGCCGGAGCCACGCTGGCCGCGGTCCAACGGGCCGCCGCCGCAGCCGGTTTGGTGTTCGGCGTGGACCTCGCGGCGCGTGACACCGCGACCGTGGGCGGCATGGCGTCGACGAACGCCGGCGGCCTGCGCACCGTGCGGTACGGCAACATGGGCGAGCAGGTGGTCGGCGTGCAGGTGGCGCTGCCCGACGGCACACTGCTGCGCCGGCACAGCCCGGTGCGCCGGGACAACACCGGCTACGACCTGCCGGCGTTGTTCGTCGGCGCCGAGGGCACGCTGGGCGTCATCACCGAGCTGGATCTGCGGCTGCACGCCACCCCGTCGCACCGGGTGACGGCGATCTGCGGATTCGCCGACCTCGACGCGCTGGTGGCGGCGGGCCGGGTGTTCCGCGACGTGGACGGCATCGCGGCCCTGGAACTGATCGACGGCCGCGCCGCCGCGCTGACGGCCGAACATCGCGGCGTCGGTTCACCGGTTGAGGGCGAGTGGCTGCTGCTGGTGGAGTTGGCCGCCGATCACGACCAGACCGAGCGACTGGCCGAGCTGCTCCACGACGTGCCGATTTCTGGCGAACCCGCGGTCGGCGTGGATCTCGTTGCGCAGCAACGGTTGTGGCAGGTGCGCGAATCGCTGGCCGAGGTGCTCGGCGTGTACGGACCGCCGCTGAAATTCGACGTCTCACTGCCGCTGTCGGCGATCAGCGAATTCGAAAGCCACGCGGTCGATTTGGTGCACACGCATGCCCCCGACGCGCTGCCGGTGCTGTTCGGCCACATCGGCGAGGGCAACCTGCACCTGAACGTGTTGCGCTGCCCGGCCGACCGGGAGCGGGTGCTGTACGAGCCGATGATGGACCTCATCGCGCGCTCCGGCGGCAACGTCAGCTCCGAACACGGCGTCGGCAGCCGCAAGCGGCCGTATCTGGGGATGTCACGCGAGGCCGCCGACATCGCCGCGATGCGGACACTCAAGGCGGCATTGGACCCGACGGGTTATCTGAATGCGGCGGTGCTGTTCGACTAGGCGAGCATGAAATCGGATGAGGGCACAAGCTCCCCGCCCTAGAGGTCTTGGGCCGCTGACTTGACGGAACGACACCTGCATCCCGGCAGATTCTGCCGCGCGCGTCCGCCGTCTAGTGGAGTGATGTTTCGGTACCTAGTCAGACAACAAAGATCAGACGGGCGAGATAATTTGGCGGGAAAGGCTAGTTCGGCGGTTACCACGTTGGCGCCGCCGTGGCTTCAGATAGCGTCGATAATCCCGGTTATCCAGCTTTCACTCTGCTTATCGGTCCATCGCCACCTGCCCGGACAGACGGGCCCGCCAAAGTTTGTCCGTCTGGGCGCCCGATGAACACGGTCTCTGCGGCCCATCAGCTCCACCTGTCGCGGTTGACGTCACACGAAATTATCGGCGGTGCTGCCGCCGTCGACTAGCGGCGCGAACACCACCGCGCCAGACTCGATGCCGGCCGGTGATCCGGTGCCGGCGGAGGAAGAGATGCCGGCGTGGGCCTCGGCGCTCGCCGGCGCGTTCTGGGCAGCTCGGCGGGCTCGAGGGGAGGCGCAGGCGGCACGCTTGGCGCTCACCGAGCATCAGGCGCGGCACTGGGCGGCTAACTTTCCTCGACGTCCACTGCGTCGTGCTCCTGGATCGCGTCAGTTTGACCGGTTCATGCTGTCCCAGGGGTTGCGGCCGCGGTTGCGGGAGTGGGTGTGAATCAGCCGGCGCCATCGCCGGATACCGCCGGTTGATGTCATGGGACCCCTATTACGCGGTGAGGCCTGGGACGAGGACGGCTGGTAAGCCGTCGCTTTGTCAACGTGCCGGGTGGTTGGTAGCCGCCCCTACCCCCAACCGGCGCAGGGCGGGGTGTCGTCCCCCACAGCGCACACCAAGTGGGCGGGCCTGTAACTCCCGCGAAAGGGCGGGCAGTTATGACAACGGTGGAGATCTCGCAATTTGAGGCAGCGGTGAACAGCGCGGGCTGGTGTTGGCGTGTCGCGCACTCGCGGCAGCACGCACCGTTGCTCAGCTGCAGGCCGGCCCGCGGGCACAGCCTCCGTTTGCATCTCGACAGCAATTGACCGCGTCTTGTCGTGACGCAGCGCGTCGCGGCACCGTCACTACACGGCCCACGAACAGGCGAGCCCGGTCCAATGCTAATGGCAAACGGGTGGGCCTTTCAGCGTGGCAAGCGACACCGGAGCTATCGAATTTGGTCGAAGGCTGGTCGATGCTGAATTGCACACCGCCAGAGGTAGATTCGTATATTGCTGTGTGCAGCGGAGCGTCCAGAATGATGTCGGGGTCGTGACGGAACATGGTCTCTGCGATAAGTTTGTTGCCCATCACGTACTTGATGGCCCGCAGGTCATTCCCGGCTATCCGCATCACGGGCATGGGTCTAGCTAGTCACCGAGCTGCGGAACCAATTGGATCGAGGTCTACACCCTGATCGGCATCAACAGCAAAGACATCGAAGTAGAGCTCTTCATCGGTTTGTTCCAGGCGCCATGGACAAACAACCAAAGCGACTATCGGTACGGTGACTGGTCCCTGACCAACGAGTTCCGCTCAATGGTGATCCCAGCGCACGGCGCCACATGCGTCCACCATTACGCGGCGGTCTCCGGCATCGGCGGGGGCGACTCTCTTCCCGGTACCTCTCCTGACAAGAAGATCTGCGGCTAAGCTGGTGGTCTGGACGTCCTTCGAGAGATATTGCTAGACAACGCGATTGGAATATGCGGCATGTTACCGGCGGAGAGTAGTCTTTCAGGCCTCCGTTTACGCAGATCGTGTCGAAACGCATCATGACGCCGTCGCGCAACCGTTGGCGAGTGCGTTGCGTGATCTCAGCCAAGGGCGCGGTCCAGGTTGATCGCCGCGCTGATCAATGACAGATGGGTGAACGCTTGAGGGAAGTTGCCGACCTGGTCGCCTGTGGGGCTGACCTGCTCGGCATAGAGGCCGACATGATTGGCGTAGGTGAACATCTTCTCCAGCGCCAGCCGGGCGTCGTCGAGCCGGCCCACCCGGGTGAGCGCCTCGACGTACCAGAAGCTGCACAGCGAAAATGTCCCCTCCTTGCCTTCGAGCCCGTCGGTACCCGTGTCGTAACGGAAGACGAGGCTATCGGTGACGAGTTCGCGCTCCACGGCGGCCAGCGTGGACAGGAACCGCGGATCGGCGGGCGAGATGAATTTCACCATGGGCATCAGCAGTATGCCCGCGTCCATCCGCTCACCGCCTTCGACTTGAGTGAACGCCGCGACGTCGGGATTCCATGACTCGTCCATGATCCGGTTATAGATTTCGTCGCGGGTTTCCGACCACCTCGCGATGTCCCCGGGCAGGCCGCGCTGTCGGGCCACCCTAATCGCGCGCTCGATGGCGACCCAGCACATGAGCCGGGAGGTGGTGTGGACGCGCTCGATGGCGCGCAGCTCCCACATCCCGGCGTCCCTGCGGTCCCAGTTATCAAGCAGCCACTCGACGACGAGCACCACATCTTGCCAGGCGTCGTAGCTAATGCCCGCGCCATATTTGTTGAACAGGTAAACCGAGTCGATGATGTCGCCGTAGATGTCGAGCTGCAGCTGGCTGGCCGCGGCGTTGCCGACCCGCACCGGCTGGGATTCGCGGTATCCGCTGAGGTGGTCCAGGTGCGTCTCGTCGGCTGGGCAGTTGCCGTCAATGTCGTAGAGCACCCGCAGTGGACCAAGGCCATCGGTCCCACGCTCGCCGCGGCCGAGCCGTTCGGACAGCCACCTGATGAAGGCGTTGGCCTCGGTGCTGAATCCGAGCTGCAACAGGGCGTAGAGCGAAAAGCTCGCGTCACGAATCCAGACGTACCGGTAGTCCCAGTTGCGGCTGCCGCCGATCTGTTCTGCCAGGCTGGTGGTCGGCGCAGCGATGATCGCGCCGGACGGCTCATGGGTGAGCAGTTTGAGGGTGATGGCCGACCGCTCGACGGTCTCCCGCCAGCGGCCCTGATAACGGCTTTGTGCGATCCAGGACCGCCAATAGCGGGTGGTGTCGGCGAATAGTTCGTCGACATCGTCGGTATCGTCGGTGCCGGCGAAGGCGGCATCATGGATTTCGAGGACGAACACGGCTGATTCCCCTGTGCGCAAATCGAACTCGGCCTTGATCGCACCGTCGTCGACGCCCACCTGTACCGAGGGTTCGGTCGTCAGGGTCATCGACAACCCATCGGCGCGCATCCGGGCGGCGCCGTCCTGGTTGTCGATGTTGCAACGTCCACGCCCGTAGTTGGGTCGGGGATCGAGCGACGTGCGCAGGGTCGCCGACCCGCGCACCGCCACGATTCTGCGCACCAGCCGCTGCCGATGGTCGGGGTCGGCCGGGCGGCGCACAGGCATGAAGTCCTGCAGCTCCAGCACCGCGTCGGTGGTGAGGAACCGGGTGATCAGCACAGCCGACTGCGGAAAGTAGAACTGGTGAGTCTTGGTGCTCTCGCACACCGGGCTCAACGCCCAGCGGCCACCGCGGTCAGGGTCGAGGATGGCCCCGAACAAGCTGGGGGAGTCGAACCGCGGCGCGCAGAACCAGTTGATAGAGCCGTCGGTGCCCACGAGTGCGCAGGTGCGCAGATCCCCGATGAGGCCGTGCTCCGCGATCGTCGGGCCGTCAGCCACCGCTCAGCCGCCAACCCCGCGGACCCGGCAGTTTGAGTGCGGATTCTGGTCCCCACGAACCCTTTTCGTAGGTCTGCACACGAGGCGGATTGTGGAGCACCGGCTGGCACACCTGCCAGAGCCGGTCGACCTCGTCGGAACGCGCGAACAGCGTCTGGTCGCCGTGCATCACGTCGAGCAGCAGACGCTCGTAGGCGTCGAGCGCGTCGCTACGCTGATCCTGCGGTGTCAGCTCGAGGCGCGGCCCGACGCATTCGACCGTCAGCTCCGGGCCCGGCCGTTTGACGTTGAGCTCCAGCACGGCGACGGGGGTGCTGGTCAGGTCGAGCACCAGTTCGTTGGGTGCCGGGTCGCTGCCGGGGAACAGGCGCGGCGGGGTGCGGAAGGTGAGCGTGACCGTTCTGCCATTGGCGGCCAATGCTTTTCCGGTCCGGAGGTAGAACGGCACTCCCCGCCAGCGGTCGTTGTCCACGAACGCCTCGACCGCGACGAACGTCTCCACCTCGGAGTCATCCGCCACGCCATCTTCGTCGCGGTAGCCGGCGTACTGGCCGAACACCACGCGGTCGGGATCCAGCGGCCGAAGATCTTCGAAGACACGCGCTTTCTGGTCGCGCACGGCCACTGCGTCCAGACTTGACGGCCACTCCATCGCGAGGAAGCCGAGGACCTGGCACAAGTGCGTCGAGACCATGTCACGGAAGCATCCGGTCGCCTCGTAGAAACTGTCCCGGCCTTCCAACGCGATGTCCTCGGGGACGTCGATCTGTACCGACTCGACACTTCTTCTGTCCCAGGCTGGTTCGAGCAGGCCGTTGGCGAAGCGCAGAGCGAGGATGTTCTGGACGGCTTCTTTGCCCAAGAAGTGGTCGATGCGGTACACGCGGTCCTCCTCAACGATGGAGGTGGTCATCGCGGCCAGTTCGCGGGAGCTGTCGAGATCGGTGCCGAACGGCTTCTCGACGATCAGCCGGGCTCCCTCGGCGATGCCCTCTTTGCCCAGCATCGTGATCATCGACTTCATCGCCTTGGGCGGTACCGACATGTAGATCAACGTCCGCGCGTGTTCGCCGAGCGTCGACTGCGCGGCGCGCACCTTGGCAGCCAGTGCGGCGCCATCGGCGTCACTGGCGGCCTGGAACGTCAACCGGCTCAACAAAATTTCGGCCACCTCGCCGTCGAATTCGTCGATCGACTTGGCCAGCTCGTCACGGACGGAGTCGCGGAACTCGTCGTCGCTGTCGGGGGCGGTGCGCCCCGACCCGATGACCGCGTAGTCGTCGGGAAGGCGTCCCGTGGCGGCTAGCCGATAGAGGCTGGGTAAGAGCATGCGGCGGGCAAGGTCTCCGCGCGCACCGAAGACAACGAGGACGAGGGGGTCGGTGACGTCGTCGATCACGGCAATACCTTCATAAGTTTGGAGCTGAGCTGTCGGTCTTGTTTGGCGGTGCGTGGGGCGGTGGTGAACGCGAATCGGGACACGGCCAGCGGTGACGAGCGAACGGGCGTGCCGTGCGAGGCGACGCCCTTGTTGAAGAACAGCTTGGCCCAGTTGCCCCAGTGGGTGGCCATCTGCTCGTAGTAGACGTTGGTCGCAGTGTCCTCGGAGTACTGCCGGCGTGCGGTGTAGTAGAGGGAGAAGAACCAGTAGACGCGATCGCGGGCGGCGTCTTGGACGTCGACGGGGCGGTTCTTGTCGTCGGTCATGTAGCGCTCGTAGTAGACCGGTTCGATTTCGCGGACGGCGGCCATGTACTGGTCGACGGTGCAAGTGGTCTTCAGGATCCGGTTCGGAATCGGGTAGTCGACACTGGCATCAGCCGACGCGTAACCCGCTGTGGCTGAGGCGGTTCCACACTTCAGGAGTGCTGCCAACCCTGCGCGTAGATTCATGGCGTTCACCCTTCTCCGGCTGCCCATTGCAGGACCGGGACCTGCTTGGGGCAGTAGGTGTTGATCGCGGCGCCCAGGAACTGCCACGCCTGCTCGGTCGTGCTGCCCTTCGGTAATTGCGTGAAGACGAACTTCGCGGACTTGTCGGCATCCAGGTCGAGCCCGGTGTGCAGCCGCTTGCACGTGATCTTGCCGATCCACGCGTTGTAATCCTTCTGCCCGTAGATGCCGGAGGTGTCGAGTTCGTTGGCAAAATCGGTGTCGGGATCGGCGTGCGCAGGCCAGGCAGCGGCCACGCCGGCGAAAACCGTCATGATCCCCAGCAGCGCCCAGCCGCTCACTTTCATGATTGCTCTCATACTGTGGCTCCTGTCTGTAGTGCTGCCGGTATCGGTGCGGTCCGCATCGGTCGGCTGCGTACTCGTAGTGGCCACCAGCGGCCCAGGACCGCCGCGATGGACGGCGTCATCTGCGAGCGCACCGCCAATGTGTGGACCAGCAGTCCGAGTCCGGTTGTGGTGCCGATCTGGCCAATTGCGATCAGGTCGCTGGGTCAAAACTCCGGGACTCCAGTTCATGATCCAGCTCACCCGTTGACGGTGGTCCCGTCTATTCCGGTATCGGTGAGCCGACGTCCTCGGCCAAACTCTGCACAACCGACGAGGCCGCGCGCGAACCCGTCGCGATCGCGGCTGCCACCTGCGGCATCTGTGTCGCAATGGTGTCGCCCGCCGCGAAGACTCCGGGAACTGTTGTCCGACAGAGCGCATCGACTGTGATGGGGTTCGCCGCCGCTGGCGTCGGCTCACCGAATCCGACCCCGAGCTGTTCACCCAGCTGCGACCGCTGATGCAGTGTCGTCGCGACGAGCAGACCGCTGCGTGCCAGCCGAGTTCCGTCGGTGAACACGACCGCCGCCAATTCGCCATTGCTTGAGGCGAGTTCGGCCACGGGCCGCTCATCGATCACGACGCGTGCTGCGGCCAACCGGGATCGGTGGGCATCGTCGAGCTTCGCAGGTCCTCCTGTCAGGAGCACAACATCGTCGCTCCATCCCCTGAGCAATAACGACGAACGCACCGCCCGCTCACCGTTCGCCAATACCGCCAACGGTTGATCGCGGACCTCCCAGCCGTGGCAGAACGGGCAGTGGAACACCGACCGCCCCCACAACCCCGCGAGCCCGGGCAGCGCTGGCGGCCGGTACTCCATGCCAGTGGCTAGCAGCACCAGACTCGTGCGTTCACGCCGACCGTCGGACAGTTCCAGTTCGAACACATCGCCGGCACGCTGTATGAGGCCGGGCGGCGCGAGATTGCGGCTTACCCGTCCGTCGAAGTGCGTACCGGTGAGGTAGTGGCGGGTCAGCGTGCC